>JAIXSD010000340.1 GCA_027484885.1 Rubrivivax sp. | reverse complement strand
GGCGCCTTGTGGCTGACCGCCGCGGTGCTGCTGGTGGGCATGGGCTTCTTGCTGGCCTTGATCCGCCTGGAACGACACCTGTGATTGCATCCAGTAATATGCCGCTATCTTCAGCACCGAAATGCCCGCCATGGATGCCACGCTGCGCGCCGCCCACCAGAATTTGATCGAACAGTTTTGGCGCACGGCCAATGCCGGCGATTGGCCGGCCTTTGAGGCCTTGCTCAACCCCGATGTCGTCTACCTGGTGCCGCAGACGCGCGAGCGCATCCGCGGGCGCGAGCATTTCGTCGAGTTCTTTCGCAGCTGGCCCGAGGCCTGGCGGGCGGAGGTGACGCGATGCATCGTCGATGAGCGAGGCGCGGTGACGGTGATCGATTTCCTGACCGCGCGCGGCTGCGAAACCGGCATTTCCTTCTTTGAACTGAAGGACGGGCAGATCACCGAGATCCGCGACTTCTGGCCCAGCGACTATGAACCGCCGCAGCGCATGATTGCCGCGGTTGAGCGCTACTGAAAGCGCCGCCGCCCGCCGCTGTTTTTCGCGGCACTTGTGTGCATGAATTGGCGCTTGGGCCGCAGCCGATGTGGCGCCGATGCCGCGCGTCAGTTTCATGTTTGCAATGGTTTGCAATACTGGCCCAAGACCGCGAGGCGGGGACGATGCGCAGACATCGAGCCTGGCCTGGCGGCGGGAGTGGAGGGTGGGTGCGTGATGTTCGCGCGCTCAGGCTGTCTGAAAAAGGACTGTCATGGCTTGGACCCCTGCTTCTCGCGATGGATCGGCGTCGGCCTTCGATGCCCCGGAGTCACACGCGGCCACGCCCGCCGCCGCCGCGGACCCGCAAGCCCTGTGGCGCCTGGCCTTGCCGGGCCTGTTGGGCCTTGGCGTGTTGGCGCTGACTCTGGGCCTGTCTCGGCCGGCTCAGGCACAAGAATTTGATTTCAAGGGCTTCGGCACCCTGGCCGTGGGCAAGGTGCTGAGCGGCTCGCGCGACACCCCGTTGCTCGACCGCTATGACTGCCCTTGCACCATCGCCGATTACGGCCATGGCGGGCTGTACCGCAAATCCTGGAGCGCCTCGCCCGAATCCAAGCTGGGCTTGCAGAGCACGGTCAAGTTTGGCGGCCAATGGTCGGCCACCGGCCAGGTGGTGGTGCGCGATGTCGATGGCCTCAAGGCCGGCCTGGAATGGGCCTATCTCAGCTACACGCCCGACAGCCATTGGACCCTGCAGGCCGGGCGCAAGCGCCTGCCGCTGTTTTACTACTCGGACTTTCAGGACGTGGGCTATGCCTACAACTGGATCCGCCCGCCGCAAGACGTCTACGGCTGGGAGGCGATCAATTTCAACGGCTTCACCGCCGCGTACAGCACCCAGCTCGGTGACTGGTCGCTGCGCGGCAGCGCCTTTGCCGGCCGCGAGGCCACCAAGGACAACGACGCCGCCAAGATCTACTACCAGGCGCGCCAGGACATCACCTGGAAGCACATCGTCGGCGCCGATCTCGAGGTGGCCAACGACTGGCTGACCCTGCGCTTCAACCTGATCAAGAACAAGGTCGACCAGTGGGACTACAGCGACGGCACGCGCATGCAAGTGACGCAGGGCCAGTCGCAGCTGATCTACGGCGTGGCCGCCAACATCGACTGGGAAGACTGGCTGCTGCGCTCGGAGTACAGCATCTTCGACCGCTCCGATTTCTCCTACAAAGCCAATGGCGTGGCCGTGGCGGTGGGGCGGCGCATCGGCAAATTCACGCCCATGCTGACCCTGGGCCGCTATCGCGAAACCAACCGCTGGGCGCCCGACACCGTGCAGCGCGACGACACGCTGAGCCTGTCGCTGCGCTACGAGCTGGGCCGCGCCACGGCGCTCAAGCTGCAGTGGGACCGCTTCAAGGACAAATCCGGGCCAGCGCTCGATTTCGTCGGCAATTCCAAGCTGCTGTCCCTCTCGCTCGACACCGTGTTCTGAGCCCGCACCGACCCCTCTTGCAGGAGCCTCTCATGAAAGCCACCCTCATGCATCGTCACCACCCCGCCCGTGTTCTGGCCGGCCTGTTGCTCAGCCTCAGCCTGGGCAGCGCCTGGGCCGAGATGGTCATCATCGTCAACCCGAAGAACCCGGTCGCCAATATGAGCGCCGAGCAGGTCAGCGCCCTGTTCCTCGGCAAATCGAACGTCATGCCCTCGGGCGGCACGGCCGCGCCAGTGGACCAGCTGGAAGCCGGCCCGCTCTACGAAGAGTTCTACGCCAAGGTGGCGGGCAAATCGAGCTCGCAGGTCAAGGCCGCCTGGTCGCGCCTGACCTTCTCGGGCAAGGGCACGCCGCCGCGCGCGCTGGCCAGCTCGGTCGAGATCCGCAAGTTCGTGGCGAGCAATGTCGACGCCATCGGCTACATCGAAAAGTCCGCCGCCGATGCCAGCGTCAAGGTCGTGCTCGCGGTGAACTGAGCGAGAGGCTGCCTGCGGCCATTTGCCTTGCTCGCCATGGAGCTTGCCCGGATGTTTCATGAGGGACGCGGGAATTGCGGGAGTCCAGGCCGCCGCCCATGGCGCTGAGACGGCCGCAGCCGATGCCCCGTGGCATCGGCGAGGAGTTGAAGCGGCAGGGGCAAGGTCTGGGCCGCGCAAGCCCGCGTAGGCCCTGTAGCCAAAGTGGATGGAACGTCGTAGCGGGAGAACGTCGTACTCCTCGAAGCTGTGGGCCAGGCGGGGCCGACCTCGTGAAATATGCGGGCTAGGGGTGGCGCTGCGCTGGCTTCGGCCTATGCTGCGGCCACCTCGGCGACGAAGAACGAGGAAGGACGCGGGCCATGCGAGTTCATCCCTGGTTGCGGCTCTTGGCCGCTTGCAGCTTGCTGTTCAGTGCGGCGGCCCAGGCCTTCGGGCCGCATGGGCACCAGACGGTGGGCGGCATTGCCGATCAGCTGCTGGCCGGCAGCCCCACAGCCAAGTCGGTTCGGTCCTTGCTGGGCTCCAACTTGCAGGTGGCGGCCGTCTGGGCCGATTGCGCCAAGGGTGTGGGCCAGGTCAAGGCCGGGGCACCGTTTGCCTACGATGGCAGCGGCCCCTACCCCGAGTGCGATTACTACGAGAACCCGGCCAGCCAGGCGGCGCTGGAGGCCTTCGTCAAGCGCAATGCCAAGAGCTGCTACAGCAACTCCAGCGACGAGGTCTGCCGCCACAAGTCCTACCACTACACCGACATCTCACCGCTGCGCGAGGCCTATGCCCCCGGCCTGGCGGGCAGCAGCGACCATGACATCGTCCATGCGGTGAACGCCTGCATCCGCGTGCTGCAAGGCCAGGACGCGCCGGCGCCCTTCAACATCCGCAGCAAGAAAGAAGCCCTGCGTCTGCTCGCGCATTACCTGGGCGATCTCCACCAGCCCCTGCATGTGGTGTCGGCCTACCTCGACCCCGCCGGTCAGCCCCTCGACCCCGACCAGTCGGGGCTGGACCCCAAACGTGTCGCCAAGGCGGCCACCAAGGGCGGCAATCTGGTCCTCGATGGCAGCAGCAAGCTGCATGGGCTGTGGGACAGCATCCCGGGGCCGCTGGCCGTCCAGCTTCTGGCGGGTGAGGGCGCCAGCGCGGCGCGCCTGCTGCCGGCCACCCCAGGCCCGCTGGACGGCTGGGCGCAACGCTGGGCCAGCGACACCTTGCAAGCGGGCAAGCCGGCCTTGAGTGCGCTGAGCTTCAAAGCTCAGACCCCCGATGGCCGTTGGCCCGCCAGCCATGGCCCCGGCTACAGCCGCGAACGCAGCGAGCTGCAGCGGACCCAGATCATCAAGGCCGGGGCGCGTCTGGCCGAGCTGCTGAGGGCGCTGCTGCCCTGAGCACGGGGCGGAGAGCCTCAGTCTTCGCTCTCGGCATCCGCTGCGCTGTCGTCGGCCGCTCCGGCCAGCGCCGCATCGCGCTCCGCCCGGGTGGCCGGGCCTTTGAGGCGCTTGTTCTTGCGCGCCGCGGCCTTGGCCTGGCGGGCGGCCTCGCGTTCCTCGGCCACCGCAGCCCAGGCCTTGAACTCCTCGGGCGTTTCCAGCGAGATCGGGCCCAGCACCTTTTGCCGGAACTCGTACATCAGCACCTCAGCGGCCTTCTGCAAATTGACCCGGCCGCCGCCCAGCATGGCGCCACGCTTGCGGCCGATCTCGGTCAGCAGCTGCTCATCGTTCAGGCCCTCGACCTCGCCCAGCTTGTAGCGCGCCTTCAGCATGTCGAGGTAGGCCGGGTGGCGGCGCAGATAGGCCAGCAGCTCCAAGGCCACCTCTTCCTCGTCGAAGGCATTGCGGCCGATGGCGCCGCTGGCGGCCAGGTTGTAGCCGCTCTCCTCGATGGCGATCTTGGGCCAGAGCATGCCCGGCGTGTCGAAGAGGTAGAAGTCCTGGTCGAGCACGATCTTCTGTTCGATCTTGGTGATGCCAGGCTCGTCGCCAGTCTTGGCGCTGCGCTTGGAGACCAGGGTGTTGATCAGGGTGGACTTGCCGACATTGGGAATGCCGCAGATCAGCACCCGCACCGGCTTGACCATGCCGCCGCGCAGCGGCGCCAGCTCTCGGCAGGCCTTGATCAAGGCCTGGGCCGGCGCCTTGTTGCTGGCGTCCAGGCCGATGGCGCGGGTGTCGGGCAGGCTGTTGTAGTGGGCCAGCCAGAGGGCGGTGCGCTCGGGGTCGGCCAGGTCCTGTTTGTTGAGCAGCTTGAGCGTGGGCTTGCCGGCCGTCAGCTGGGCCAGCAGGGGGTTGGCGCTGGAGCCGGGCAGGCGCGCATCGAGCAGTTCGATCACCACATCGAGCCCCGCCTTCATGCGATCGTTGATCGCATTGCGGGTGGAGTTCATATGCCCCGGGAACCAGTTGATCGCCATGCTTGTGTGCTGCTCTGAAATGGGCGCGGCCCTGGGCCGCCGAGGGGCTATTGTCGCCCGGGCGAGCTGGCGCCGGCCTCCTGCGCTGCCAGCTCGCGCAGACAGGCCAGGCACAGGCAGCTGGAATACTGCGCAGCCAGGCGCTCGCGCAAGGCTGGGCTCAGCTGCAGGGCAAAGCAGTCGCAATGCGCGTCAGCGGCGCCGCAATGAAAGCCACCACCGCAGCGCGGGCAGCGGTCGGTCAAGAGGGCCGGGGACGCGCCAGGGCCACTCATGCGAACAGCCCGGCATGCTGCTGGCGCAGCAGGTTTTTCTGCACCTTGCCCATGGCATTGCGCGGCAGCTCGGGCGCCAGCAGGATCTGCTTGGGCACCTTGAAGCCGGCGATGCGGGACTTGAGCGTGGCGCCGATGGCGGCCGGGTCGAGGCGGGCGCCGGGCTTGGCGATCAGCACGGCGACCACGGCCTCGCCAAAGTCGGGGTGGGGCACGCCGATCACGGCCGATTCGGCCACGCCGGGCAGCTCGTTCAAAAAGCCCTCGATCTCGGCCGGGTAGACATTGAAGCCGCCGCTGATGACCAGGTCCTTGCTGCGGCCGACGATCTTCACATAACCGTTTTCGTCAACGCAGCCGACATCGCCGGTCTTGAACCAGCCGTCGGCGGTGAATTCCTCGCGCGTCTTTTCGGGCATGCGCCAGTAGCCGCCGAAGACATTGGGGCCGCGCACCTCGATCTGGCCGATCTCGCCGGGCGCGCAGTCGCCGCTCTCGGCCGTACGTACACGCAGGCTCACGCCGGGCAGGGCCGGGCCCACCGTGCCGCCGATGCGCTCGCCATCGGCCGTGCGGCAGGGGTTGGACGTGAGCATCAGGGTTTCGCTCATGCCGTAGCGTTCCAGGATGGTGTGGCCGCTGCGGGTCTGCCAGTCGCGGAAGGTCTCGATCAAGAGCGGTGCCGAGCCGCTGATGAAGAGCCGCATCTGGCGGCAGGCTTCGCGGTCCAGGCCCGGCTCGGCCAGCAGGCGCACGTAGAGCGTGGGCACGCCCATGAAGACCGTGGCCTCGGGCAGGCGGCGTAGCACGGC
Source organism: Rubrivivax sp. (assembly GCA_027484885.1). GTDB lineage: Bacteria > Pseudomonadota > Gammaproteobacteria > Burkholderiales > Burkholderiaceae_C > Paucibacter_A. The sequence goes on along the minus strand of JAIXSD010000340.1, from coordinate 2,232 downwards.
GCGCGGTTCGAACTTGCTGAACCAGATCATGCGGCTGCCGTTGAGCAGGGCGCCATGCGAGGCGACGAAGAGGCCGTGCACATGGAAGATGGGCAGGGCGTGGATCAGCACATCGCCGGGCTGCCAGTCCCACAGCTCCTTCAAGGTCAGCGCATTGCTGAGCAGATTGCCATGGCTGAGCATGGCGCCCTTGCTGCGCCCGGTGGTGCCGCTGGTGTAGAGGATGGCGGCCAGGTCCTCGCTGCGGCGCACGGCGGGCTGGTGCTGGTCGGACATGGCGGCGGCGCGGTCCAGCAGGGTGCCGCTGCGGTCCTCGTTGAGGGTGAAGACGTTTTGCACCCCGGCCATGAAGGCCAGCTTGCTGGCCCAGCCGAAGTTCTTGCCGGCGCAGACCAGCACGGCGGGCTCGGCGTCCTGGATGAAGTAGCCCAACTCGGCCGCCTGGTAGGCCGGGTTCAGCGGCAGGTAGACGTAGCCGGCGCGCAGCACGGCCAGGTAGAGCATCAGCGCTTCCACGCTTTTCTCGCAGTGGGCGGCGATGCGGCTGCCCTCGGGCAGGTCCAGGCTCAGCAGCAGATTGGCCAGCATGGCCGTGCCGCGCTCCAGATCGCGCCAGCTGTAGCGCAGGCCCTCGCCATCGGCGCATTCGATGGCGCAGGTGTCCAGATCCTCCGGGAAGGCGGCGCGCAGGGCGGCGAACAGATTGCCGGCGCTGGTGGAGTCGGGGGCGGAGGACGCTGCGGAGGTCGAGGGGGCGGTGCGATTCATGCCCCGCATTTTGCTGCAGGGTGCCGGTGGGGCTTCTCTCGGTCGAGCCAAGGCTCGTGCGTGTGCGCAGGGGGATCGTTCGTGAAAAGTACCGGCGCCCTGGTTTCAGCGGGTTTCAGCAGGCTCCGCCCCGAGTGCCCGGTTTGAGGCCGCGGGCGGGCCTCAGCTGCTCATGCCCGGCAGCACCAGCCAGCGGCTCAGGTGCTGGCGCAGGGCCCTGAAATCCAGGGGCTTGGTCAGGTGCTCGTCCATGCCGGCGGCCAGGCTGGCAGCGATATCGCTTTCCAGCGCATGGGCTGTCAGTGCCAGGATGGGGAAGCGCGCCAAGCTGCCGGCTTCTTGCAGGCTGCGCAGGCGGCGGGTGCATTCCAGGCCGTCCATGCCGGGCATCTGAATGTCCATCAGCACCAGGTCCGGGGTGGCGCGTGTGCAGGCTTGAAGGGCTTCCTGGCCGTTGTTGGCCAGCAGGGATTCCACGCCCATCAGGGCCAGGAACTCGAGGGCCACGACCTGGTTGATCTGGTTGTCTTCCACCAGCAGAACGAGGGGGCGGCGGGCTTTGGGTTCGGGCTCGGAGTCGGCGCCGGGGCCACGCTCAGGCGCCGCCGGGTGGGCAGGGCCTTGCGCGACCAAACGCATCCAGTTGGCCTGGATGGCGCGCTCGAAACCATGTGTGTTCATTCCCCGACCCCAAAACTCTGCGTCAACAACCATCAGCAATGCCGGGCTGACGGCTGCTTTTGCGGCAGCTCAGAGCCCTCCCTCGCGCAATTTATTCGATCTGCGCCTGCGCTCGCCAATCCTCGGGGAAATTCGACTTCGCTCGGTGATCTGTGCGCTGTTCGCCATTGTTGCCTGTGCGCAGAGCGAGCGCAACGCAGCAGCCGGCGTGATCGCCTGGGGTTTCCCCGGGGTTGAGCCGGATGGGGTGCGTCAGCCACTTGACGGCGAGCGCTCAACGCGCTTGGGGTGGAGGCAGGCCATCCCGGGCGACCCTGCTGACAGCTTTGGGCAGGCGCGCTCCCTAGAATGCCTGCTCCCAGCGCAGCAGCAGGCACTCTCCATGTCCGAAGGCACCATCCGCATCCGCGGCGCCCGTCAACACAACCTCAAGAACCTCGATCTGGATCTGCACACGGGCGAGCTGACCGTGGTCACCGGCCCCAGCGGCTCGGGCAAGTCCAGCCTGGTGTTCGACACCCTGTATGCCGAAGGCCAGCGACGCTATGTCGAGACCTTCTCGGCCTACGCCCGCCAGTTCCTGGACCGCATGGACCGCCCGGCGGTGGACAAGGTCGAGGGCGTGCCGCCGGCAATTGCCATCGACCAGACCAACCCGGTGCGCACCAGCCGCTCCACGGTCGGCACCATGACCGAGCTGAACGACCACCTCAAGCTCTTGTTCGCCCGCTCGGCCCAGCTCTTCGACAAGAAAACCGCCCAGGCGGTGCGCCACGACACGGC
>JAIXSD010000646.1 GCA_027484885.1 Rubrivivax sp. | reverse complement strand
TGCCTTCACATCGGTGATGGGCACATTCTTCAGCCGCGCATCGCGGGCCGTACCGCCGTTGCCGGGCGCCACAAAGACCTGGCTCACGCGTTCCGCCTGCGCCAGCTTCCATGCCAGCGCATGTTCGCGCCCGCCATTGCCCAGTACCAAGACCTTCATTCGATGACTTCCATTCGCTGCTTCAGCGCTTTTTGCTTGCTAAGGGTTTCGTGCCGGAGCGGGCCAGGGTGACGGCCGGCGCCGGCTTCAATCTCAGGCTTCGATCGCGGCGTTGTGATAGACGGCCTGGACATCATCCAGGTCTTCAATCACATCGAGCAGCTTTTGCATGCGCGCTGCATCATCACCGCTGAGGCTGATGGTGTTCTCGGCGCGCATGGTGACTTCGGCCATCTCGGGCACCAGGCCCGCGGCTTCGAGCGCATTCTTCACCGCCTCAAACTCGGTCGGCGGGGTCAGCACTTCGATGGCGCCGTCTTCGTCGGTCACCACATCGTCGGCGCCGGCTTCCAGCGCCACTTCCATGATCTGGTCTTCCGAGCTGCCGGGGGCAAAGATCAGCTGGCCGCAATGCTTGAACTGGAAGGACACAGAGCCGTCCGTGCCCATATTGCCGCCGTACTTGCTGAAGGCGTGACGCACCTCGGCCACCGTGCGGACCTTGTTGTCCGTCATGGTGTCGATCATCACGGCCGCGCCGCCGATGCCGTAGCCCTCGTAGCGGATTTCTTCGTAGCTGATGCCGTCGAGGTTGCCGCTGGCCTTGTCGATGTTGTACTTGATGCGGTCGGCCGGCATATTGGCGGCCTTGGCTTTTTCCACCGCCAGACGCAGGCGGGGGTTGTCTTTGACGTCCGGGCCGCCCTGGCGTGCTGCCACCGTGATTTCACGGATGATGCGTGTCCAGATCTTGCCGCGCTTCTCGTCCTGGCGGCCTTTGCGATGCTGAATATTGGCCCACTTGGAATGACCAGCCATATGGCTCTGCTCCTGCTGGATGCGCCGGGCGCGCACCCTTATTTGAGTTGGATAGACTGCGATTTTAGCTTTGCCACCCGGACACCCCATGCCTGACCCGATTCTGCTGGCCCGCCGCGACGCGATCGAGTGCTTTTTGCTGCCCGCCCTGGCCAACCGCCACGGCCTGATCACGGGTGCCACCGGCACCGGCAAGACCATCAGCTTGCAGACCCTGGCCGAGAACTTCAGCCGCATCGGTGTGCCCGTCTTCATGGCCGATGTGAAGGGCGACCTGACCGGCATCTCGCAGGCCGGCAGCCTGTCGCCCAAGCTGCAGGCGGTGCTGAAAGACCGCGGCCTGGATGCCCCGGCGCCGCTCGCCTGCCCGACCACGCTGTGGGATGTGTTTGGCAAGCAAGGCCATCCGGTGCGCGCCACCGTGTCCGATATGGGCCCGCTCTTGCTCTCGCGCATGCTGGACCTGAACGAGACCCAGCAAGGCGTGCTGCAGATGGTGTTCAAGATCGCCGACGACGCCGGCCTGCTGCTGCTGGACCTCAAGGACCTGCGAGCCATGCTCCAGCATGTGGGCGAGAACGCGGCGCAGTACACCACCGAGTACGGCAATGTCTCGGCCGCCAGCGTCGGCGCCATCCAGCGCGGCCTGCTGCAGATTGAGGCCCAAGGCGGCGACCAGTTCTTCGGCGAGCCCATGCTCAATATCGCCGACCTGATCCAGCAGGACCGCGGCCTGGGCGTGATCAACATCCTGGCCGCCGACCAGCTGATGACCGCCCCGCGGCTTTACGCCAGCTTCCTGCTCTGGATGCTGTCCGAGCTCTTTGAGACCCTGCCCGAGGTCGGCGACCTGGACAAACCCAAGCTGGTGTTCTTCTTCGACGAGGCCCACCTGCTGTTCAAGGACGCGCCGGCCGCCCTGGTCGAGCGCATCGAGCTGGTGGTGCGTCTGGTGCGTTCCAAGGGCGTGGGCGTCTATTTCGTGACCCAGAACCCGCTGGACATCCCCGACGCCGTGCTGGGCCAGCTCGGCAACCGGGTGCAGCATGCCCTGCGCGCCTTCACCCCGCGCGACCAGAAGGCCGTCAAGGCCGCGGCCGAGACCATGCGGGCCAATGCCGGCCTCGATGTCGCCACGGCCATCACCGAGCTGGGCGTGGGCGAGGCCCTGGTCAGCCTGCTGGACGAGAAAGGCCGGCCCAGCGTGACCGAGCGCGTCTTCATCCTGCCGCCCGGCAGCCAAATCGGCCCGATCACGCCCGAGCAGCGCCAGGCCTTGCTGAAGAGCTCGCTGGTGGCCGGCGTCTACGAGCAAGCCGTGGACCGCGAATCGGCCTACGAGAAGCTGCGCGGCCGGGCGCCGGCGGCCGGTGCCGCTGCTCCGGCTCCGGCTCCGGCAGGCGGAGGCGTGGCCAGCAACCCTGCGGACGAGGGCGGCCTGCTCGGCGGCTTGAAAGATGTGCTCTTCGGCAGCACCGGCCCGCGCGGCGGCCGGCGCGAAGGCCTGGCCGAAACGGCGGCCAAATCGGCCCTGCGCAGCATTGGTTCCTCGGTCGGCCGCGAGATCGTGCGCGGCGTGCTGGGCAGCCTGCTGGGCGGCAGCAGCAGCAAAAGCAGCAGCCGGCGCCGCTGAGGGCTGGTCTTGCGGGGGCCGGGCTTCCGCCCCCACACGCACCCGCTCGCGCCGAATGGCGTCCGATCGCGCCGCCGGCCGACCGGCTGTCGCAGCGCACTGGCGCCCTTGCGCGCCTGCGCCAACACTCTCGCCCTGCCCTGGCCCAAACCCCAGGCCCCGACGACACCCCGACGCCACTGCCCATGATTGACTCGACACGCTGGCCCCGCCCGTTCTTGCGCCAGGCCCTGATCCTGCTGGGCATCGGCGGCTTCATGAGCCTGCTGCTGACCTTGCAGACGCCCGACGCTTTCGGCCGCAACTGGCAGCGCACGCAGATGCAGTGGCTGTACTGCTTTTGCGTCACCCTGGGCTGCTCGGTGACGATCCAGCTGCTGGCCCAGGCCTGCACCGGGCTGATCAATCTGCGCCGCGCCAGGCAAGGCCTGGAACCGCAAGCCTGGCCGGGCTGGCCCTTGATGCTGGGCTGCCTGCTGCTGGGCACCTTGCTCGGTTACTCCCTGGGCATCGAGCTGGGCAATGCCCTGACCGGGCGGCAGGAGCTGGGCCTGCTGCGCGTCAATCGGCGCTCGGCCCTGGGCATGCTGGGCGTGTCTTTGCTGCCGGGCCTGGTGCTGACGATTTACTTCGTGGGCAAAAGCCAGGTCGAGGCGGCCCGCACCCAGGCCCAGACCGCACAACGCCTGGCGGCCGAGAACCAGCTGCGCCTGCTGGAATCGCAGCTGGAGCCGCACATGCTGTTCAACACCCTGGCCAATTTGCGCGTGCTGATCGGCATGGATGCGGCCCGGGCGCAAAGCATGCTGGACCACCTGATCGCCTTTTTGCGCGCCACGCTGAACGCCTCGCGCAGCGGCAGCCACCCGCTGCGTGAGGAGTTCGCCCGCCTGCGTGACTACCTGGCCTTGATGCAGGTGCGCATGGGCAGCCGCTTGCAGGCCGAGCTGGATCTGCCGGCCGAGCTGGCCGAGCTGCCGGTGCCGCCCCTGCTGCTGCAGCCCCTGGTGGAGAACGCCATCAAACATGGGCTGGAGCCGGCCATCGAAGGCGGCCTGCTGAAGATCAGCGCCCGGCGCGAGGGCGAGCAGCTGATTCTGGAGGTGCTGGACCATGGCGTCGGCCTTTCGACGGCCGAGCCCGCCACGGCAAGCGAGGGCACGCATTTCGGCCTGCACCAGGTGCGGGCTCGACTGGCCACACAGTTTGGCGTTGCCGCCGCCGGCCTGAGCCTGCAAGCCCTGGCCGCGCCGGCGCACGGCACGCTTGCCCGCATCCATCTGCCGCTGTCGCGCTCAGACAAGACCTGACCCTCACCCCACACCATGAACCTGCCCGCCTGCACCGCCCTGATTGCCGAAGACGAAATCCTGCTGGCCGAGAGCCTGCGCCAGGAGCTGAGCCGGCTCTGGCC
>JAIXSD010000023.1 GCA_027484885.1 Rubrivivax sp. | reverse complement strand
ATGGTGCCGTTGCCGGCGGACCAGGTGGCGCCACCGTTGAGGTTGAGGGTGTGGGTGGCGTCGATGGACTGGCTGTTGGAGCCGGTGAAGCTGGCCGCGCCGGTGATGGTGGTGGTGCCAGGGCCGAAGAGGGAGCCGGAGACGAAGGTGAGGGCACCGCTGGTGAGCAAGCCGCTGCCACCGCGGTTGCCGCCGGCCAGGATCAAGCGGCCCAGCAGTCGGTCGCTGTCCAGAATGGCGTTGCCGGAGTTGAGGCTGGCCGTATCTCCGGAGCCAGGCAAGCCCAGCAGGGACCACTTGCTCGTGTCGGTCCAACTACCGGTTCCGCCCAGCCAGACGTAGTCCAGCGCCTGGGCCGGGGCGGCGCCCAGTGCCAGCAAGCTGGCCAGGAGCAGGGGGCTCATGCGCATGGGCATCGGCTTCTTCGATGGACGGCGAGATGGAGTACGCGGTGCGTTTTTCATGTGGATCCCTGTGGTGTAGTGATGCGGATGTGGGCAGCTGGACGGGGCGAGTGACGATGGGGTGTCGGGCTGTATGGGCATGAGAAGGCGAACGAGCCGGGGCTAGTGAAACGGCCGGTCGTCCCCTTGCCAGCGCCTCGTGAGCACCGACCTCTCAGAGACGGGCGCGCCCCAAGGCCGTCAGGGCCGGACGAACTTCAAGTTAGGGGGCTCGCAGACAAGCCTTGGGTGTCGTCGCTCACGCGAAGGACGGGCAGCGCTGTCCCGGATGTCGGGCGCGCTGGGCCAGGGGCTAGCGGTAGCGATGCAAACCGTCAAAGTCCTGCTTGCCCAGGGGCACACCGCTCTGGCGCAGCAGGGCGTAGGCGCAGCTCAGGTGAAAAAAGAAATTGGGCAGGGCGAAGTGCTGCAGGAACTCGGTGGCGGACAGTTGCAGTTGTGCTTGGCCGGCGTCGCTGTTGATCACCCGTGCTTCAGCGCCGCGGAAGGCCTCGGCGGGCAGGGCGTCGAGGTAGATCTGGCGCTCACGAAGCAGGGCTTGCAGGTCGGCCAGGCCGGGCGCCGGGCTGCCCAGCGGCGGCACAGCCAGGCCTTGCAGCGGTGCGCAGGCGCGCAACACAAATCCCAAAGCGACCTGCACCTGCAGCTGCATCGGCAGCATGTCGGGTGCCAAGCGGGCCTCCAGCAGCTGCGCTTCGTCGAGGCGGCCCATCGTGACTTCGGCTTGAGCTGCGTCAAGCATCAGGCCCAGCTGCCTGAGGTAGCGTTGGAACACGGGCACGCTGCCGGTGTAGAGCTGGGGCGGGTTCATGGTGTGGGCGCTGTAGAAGTGGGCGGGCCGGGTGGTTGCCAGGATGGCGGCGGCGATTGTGCCGTTCGCCGCGAGCCGCCGGTGGCCAGCGCCGTGCTGGAGCACTCCCCCTAGAAGCCGCGCTCTGCGCCGCGGGCCTCTTGAAAGCCGGGTCTATGGCCTCAGCTGTCCGAGCAACGGAGGATTCATCCCATGCGTGCAGACAAGTTCACCACCCGTTTCCAAGAAGCCCTGGGCGAGGCCCAGAGCCTGGCCATCACCCGCGACAACCCGTATATGGAGCCAGCCCATGTGCTGAGCGCCATGTTGGCGCAGGAAGACGGCCCTAAAGCCTTGCTGGAGCGTTCCGGCGTCAAGGTGCCGGCGCTCAAGACCGCGCTCGACAGCATCATTGCCGGCCTGCCCCAGGTGCAGGGCGAGGGTCAGCAGGTCAGCGCCGGGCGTGACCTGGTGGCGCTGCTTCAGGCGGCCGAGAAAGAGGCCTCCAAGCGCGGCGACCATTTCATCGCCAGCGAGATGTTCTTGCTCGCCTTGGCCGATGCCAAAACCGATCTGGCCGGTATTGCGCGTGGCCATGGCCTGAGCCGCAAATCGCTGGAAGCCGCCATCGAGGCGGTGCGCGGCGGCCAGAAGGTGGACAGCCAGGAGTCCGAGGGCAACCGCGAAGCGCTCAAGAAGTACACGCTCGATCTGACCGAGCGTGCCCGCGAAGGCAAGCTGGACCCGGTGATCGGCCGCGACGACGAGATCCGCCGCGCCATCCAGGTGCTCCAGCGCCGCAGCAAGAACAACCCGGTGCTGATCGGCGAGCCCGGCGTGGGCAAGACCGCCATCGTCGAAGGCCTGGCCCAGCGCATCGTCAATGGCGAGGTGCCCGATTCCCTGCGCAACAAGCGCGTGCTGGTGCTGGACATGGCCTTGTTGCTGGCCGGCGCCAAATACCGTGGAGATTTCGAGGAACGTCTGAAGTCGGTGCTCAAGGAAGTGGCGCAGGACGAAGGCCAGACCATTCTCTTCATCGACGAGATCCACACCATGGTCGGCGCGGGCAAGGCGGAGGGCGCCATTGACGCCGGCAATATGCTCAAGCCGGCGCTGGCCCGCGGCGAGCTGCACTGCATCGGCGCCACCACGCTGGACGAGTACCGCAAGTATGTGGAGAAGGACGCCGCCCTGGAGCGCCGCTTCCAGAAGGTGCTGGTCGATGAGCCGACGGTGGAAGCCACCATCGCTATCCTGCGCGGCCTGCAGGAGAAGTACGAGGTCCACCACGGCGTGGAGATCACCGACCCGGCCATCATCGCCGCGGCGGAACTGAGCCACCGCTACATCACCGACCGCTTCCTGCCCGACAAGGCCATCGACCTGATCGACGAGGCCGCGGCCAAGATCAAGATCGAGATCGACTCCAAGCCCGAGGTGATGGACAAGCTCGATCGCCGCATGATCCAGCTCAAGATCGAGCGCGAAGCCGTGCGCCGCGAGAAGGACGAGGGCTCGATCAAGCGCTTTGAGCTGATTGAGGAAGAGCTGCTCAAGCTGCAGCGCGAGTACAACGACCTGGAAGAAATCTGGACCGCCGAGAAGGCCCAGGCCCAGGGCAGTGCCCACGTCAAGGAAGAGATCGACCGCATCAAGCAGCAGATCGAGGAACTCAAGCGCAAGGGTGATTTCAACAAGGTCGCCGAGCTGCAGTACGGCCGCCTGCCCGAGCTGGAGAAGGGCTTGAAGGAGGCGCAGGCCAAGGAGGCCGGCAAGGCCAAATCAGGCAAGGAAGGTGCGGCGCGCCCGCAGCTGCTGCGCACCATGGTCGGCGCCGAAGAGATTGCCGAGGTGGTGGCCCGTGCCACCGGCATCCCGGTCTCCAAGCTGATGCAGGGCGAGCGTGACAAGCTGCTGCAGATGGAAGCGAAGTTGCATCAGCGCGTGGTCGGCCAGGACGAGGCCATCACCGCGGTGGCCGATGCCATCCGCCGCTCGCGCGCCGGCTTGTCCGACCCGAACCGCCCGCTGGGCAGCTTCCTCTTCCTCGGCCCGACCGGCGTGGGCAAGACCGAGCTGTGCAAGGCCCTGGCTGGCTTCCTGTTCGACAGCGAAGAGCACCTGATCCGCATGGACATGAGCGAGTTCATGGAGAAGCACTCGGTGTCGCGCTTGATCGGCGCGCCTCCGGGCTATGTGGGCTATGACGAAGGCGGTTACTTGACCGAGGCGGTGCGCCGCAAGCCTTACAGCGTGCTGCTGCTGGACGAAGTCGAGAAGGCCCATCCCGATGTCTTCAACGTGCTCTTGCAGGTGCTGGATGATGGTCGCCTGACCGATGGTCAGGGCCGCACCGTGGACTTCAAGAACACGGTGATCGTGATGACCAGTAACCTGGGATCTCAGCAGATCATGGGTCTGGCGGGCGAGTCCAGCGAGGTGATCCGCGAGGCGGTCTGGGGCGAGGTCAAGGCGCATTTCCGCCCCGAGTTCCTCAATCGCATCGACGAGACCGTGGTCTTCCATGCCTTGGACGAGAAGAACATCGCGTCGATCGCCAAGATCCAACTGCAGATCCTGGAGCAGCGCCTGGAGAAGCTGGAGATGAAGATCGACGTCAGCCCGGCTGCGCTGGCCGAGCTGGCCAAGGTCGGCTTCGACCCGGTGTTTGGCGCCCGCCCGCTCAAGCGCGCCATCCAGCAGCGCGTCGAGAACCCGCTGTCCAAACTCATCCTGCAAGGTCGTTTCGGCCCCAAAGACGTGATCCCGGTCGATGTGCAGGACGGCGAGTTCCAGTTCGGGCGCGTGGTGCATTGAGCGTTAGGCGGCCCCTCTCGTT
>JAIXSD010000523.1 GCA_027484885.1 Rubrivivax sp. | reverse complement strand
CTGAACGCCGCCTACAACGTCAGCAAGGCGCTGAGCCTCACGGCCTCGGTGCTCAACCTGACCAAGCAGGAAGCCCGCTCGCACCTGGGCAATGACACGCAGGATCGCTTCTACGGCAACAGCTATGCCGGGCGTGTCGCCTACTTCGGCCTGACGTACAAGTACTGACGCACCGGCCGATTGCACGATGTTCCTCGACCCCTCGCGCTGACCTCGTGAGGGGGCTCCCGGTCGGCATGGGCTGCAACCCAGGCCGACCTTTTTCTTTGTGGGCCCGAGCGTGAGCCGCGTTCGCGCCCGGCAGAAGGGTTCTCCAGCATGAGTGAGAGCAGCAGTCTCGATCACGACAGCAGCAGCCTCCCAAGCCAGCCCCACGGCCCCATCCGCCGCGTGGTGGTGGTCGGTGGCGGCAGCGCCGGTTGGATGGCGGCGGCCACCCTGGCCACCTACCTGGGCCGGCAGGCCTCGGTGCGCCTGATCGAATCCGAAGAGATCGGCATCGTCGGCGTGGGCGAGGCCAGCGTGCCGCACATCCGCATGTTCAATGGCCAGATGCTGGGCATCGATGAGGCGGAGTTCGTGCGCCGCACCCAGGGCACCGTCAAGCTCGGCATCGAGTTCCGCGACTGGGCCCGCATCGGTGACCGCTACACCCATGGCTTCGGCGTCATCGGTCGCTCGCGCGGGCCGCTGCCGTTTCACCAGTTCTGGCTCAAGCTGTTTCTGGCCGGCCGCGCCGGGACCATCGGCGACTACTCGCTGCAGACCGTGATGGCGCCGCAGGGCAAGTTCATCCCGGGCGATCCCCATGCTGCGCCCGACTCGCCCCTGGCGGACATCGCCTACGCCTACCACTTCGACGCCAGCCTCTACGCCCGCTTTCTGCGCGAGATCTCCGAGCGCCGCGGCGTGCAGCGCATCGAGGGCAAGATCGTGCGCGCCCTGCAGCGCACTGACGACGGCTTCATCGAGGCCGTGCAGCTGGAAAGCGGCGAGCGCGTCGAGGGCGATCTCTTCATCGACTGCTCGGGATTCCGCGGCCTGCTGATCGAAGAGACCCTCAAGACCGGCTACACCGACTGGTCGCATTGGCTGCCCTGCGACCGCGCCCTGGCTGTGCCTTGTGAAGGTGTGAGTCCCATAACGCCCTACACCCGCGCCACCGCTCACGCCGCCGGCTGGCAATGGCGCATCCCGCTGCAGCACCGCATCGGCAATGGCTATGTCTTCTCCAGCCAGCACCTCAGCGAGGACCAGGCCGCCGCCACCCTGATGGCGAATCTCGACGGCAAGCCCCTGGCCGACCCGCGCCTGCTTCGTTTCACCACCGGCATGCGCAAGCAGGTCTGGAACAAGAACGTGATCGCCCTGGGCCTGGCCAGCGGATTCCTGGAGCCGCTGGAGTCCACCAGCATCTACCTCGTGCAATCGGGCCTCAGCCGTTTGCTGAGCTTGTTCCCGGGGCGAGAGTTCAACCCGCAGCTGGCCGAGCGCTTCAACCGCGAGACCGCGTTCGAGTACGAGCGCGTGCGTGATTTCTTGATCCTGCACTACCACGCCACCGAGCGCGACGATTCCGATTTCTGGAACGACTGCCGCACCATGTCCGTGCCCGAGAGCTTGCGCGAGGCCATGGACCTGTTCCGCGCCGATGGCCGCTACTTCCGCCACGGCGAGGATTTCTTCGCCCTGCCCAGCTGGGTGCAGGTGATGCTGGGCCAGCGCATCCTGCCGCGCAGCTACCACCCCATTGTCGACGACATGCCTGAAGACCGCTTGCACGCTTTCGTGGAGGGCACGCGCCACATCCTGAGCGATGCTGTGGCCGCCATGCCCACTCACCAGCAGTGGCTTGAGCGTTACTGGAGGGCGGCATGAAGTTTCAGCGCTTGCTTCGCCGCGCCGCCTGCTTTCTGATGTTCTCGCTGGCCTTGCCCGCCTCAGCCGTTGATCTGCTGCCCCTCAGCCAAGCCTGGCAGTTCCGCCTCAGCCCCGCCAGCAGCCAGGCTGCCGCCCACGCCGCAGCCACCGCCTGGCGCCCGGCCCAGGTGCCCGGCACGGTGCACACCGACCTGCTGGCCGCTCAGCTGATCCCCGACCCCTACATCGGCGCACCCGAGGCAGCCCTGCAATGGATAGGCCTGGCCGATTGGGAGTACCGCACGCGCTTTGATGTGCCGCGCGCTCAGCGGGCGCAGGCGCGCCAGGAGCTGGTCTTCGAGGGCCTGGACACGTTTGCCGAGGTGCGGCTCAATGGCCAGCCCTTGCTCATGGCCGACAACGCCTTCCGCCGCTGGCGCGTGCCGGTTCAGAAGGGCCTGCTGCGCGCGCAGGGCAATGAGCTGAGCATCGTCTTCCGCTCGCCGATCAACAAGCTCCTGCCCCAGGTGCAAGCCATGCCGGTCAAGCTGGCCGGCAACTACCCCTCGCCCTACGGCGACGAGCCGCCCGATGCCATGACGGGCAACTTCGTCCGCAAGCCGGGCTACCACTACGGCTGGGACTGGGGCCCGCGCTACGTCAGCGCCGGCATCAGCCAGTCGGTGACCCTGCGGAGCTGGAGCGGCCTGCGCATCGAATCGCTGCAGCTGCTGCAGGATGAAGTCACGGCCGAGCGGGCCCGCTTGCGCGCCATCGCCACGCTGGAGCTGGCGCGTGCCGGGCATTATCAGCTGCGTCTTTGGCAGACCGCCCCCGATGGCCGCCGCCAGCTGGCCGCCGAGCAGCGGGGCCAGGCCACGGAGGCCGGCCTGAAAAAGATCGAACTGCCCTTGCAAGTCGAGCAACCGTGGCGCTGGTTCCCTAACGGCTATGGCGAGCAGGCCCTGTACCGCTACGAGCTGGAGGTCCTGCAAGCCGGCCGGCGCGTCGATGCGCTGAGCCAGCGCACCGGCCTGCGCAGCGTGGTCTTGAAGCGCGAGCCCGACGCGCAAGGCCGCGGCTTCCACTTCGAGGTCAACGGCATCCCCGTCTTCGCCAAGGGCGCCAATTCCATTCCTTTTGACATGTTCCGGCCGCGCGTCAACGCTGTGCAGCTGCGCCGGGTGATGGTCTCCGCGCGCGAGGCGAACATGAACATGATCCGCAGCTGGGGCGGCGGCTACTACGAGAGCGAAGCTTTCTTTGACCTGGCCGACGAGCTGGGCCTGATGATCTGGCAGGACTTCATGTTCGGCGGCGGCATGCAGCCGGCCTACGATCCGGCCTTCCGCGCCAATGTGGTGGTCGAGGCCCGCGAGCAGGTGCAGCGCCTGCGCCACCACCCCAGCCTGGTGCTCTGGTGCGGCAACAACGAGCAGGAGATTGCCTGGAAATACTGGGGCCATGGCCGCGATATGAAGGCCGCCGACCCGGCCCTGGCCGAGCGAGTCTGGCAGGGCTATGTGCAGCTCTTCGGCCGCGATCTGCGCCAGGTGGTGGCGGAAGAGGGCGGTGGCATCGCCTACTGGTCCAGTTCGCCGGGTGACGACCTGGCCGAGATGGCCAACACGCCCGCCAGCGGCGATATGCACTACTGGGAGGTCTGGGGCAACCCGGCCCACCCGGTCAGCAAGTACCTGGAGATCACACCGCGCTTCATGTCCGAATACGGCCTGCAGGCCTGGCCGGTGCAGGCCACGGTGGATGCATTTGCGCCGCGCCGCGAGCAGGGCATCAGCGCGCCGCTGATCACCGCGCACCAGAAGTTCATGGCCGGCCAGGGCAACGAGCGGCTGCTGAAATACATCCGCGAGGAGTTCGGCGAGCCGCGCGACTTTGGCGATTTCATCTACCGCAGCCAGCTGATGCAGGCCGAGGGCATCCAGCTCGCCGCCCTGCACCACCGTGCCAGCCGGCCCTTCACCATGGGCTCGCTCTATTGGCAGCTCAACGATGTCTGGCCTGGCGCGTCCTGGTCCAGCATCGACCATTTCGGCCGCTGGAAGGCGCTGCACTTTCAGGCCCGGCGCTTCTTCGCGCCGGTGGCAGTGGCCGCACTCCGTAGTGCCTCGGGCCAGACCCGCCTGCACCTCATCAACGACCGCACCGAGGCCCGCCGCGGCGAGCTGCGTCTGCGCGTGATGACGCTGCAAGGCCGCACCCTGCGCGAAGAACGCCAGGCGCTGACCCTGGCCCCACTGTCGGCCCAGCTGCTCACACGTTATGCCGACGCCGATCTGCTCGGCGATGCCGACCCGGCCGCCGCCGTGGCCGTGTTCGAGCTGCAGGTCGAGGGCGAGCCGCCTTCGCGCAGCGTGGTGTATTTCAAGCCCGCCAAAGACCTGGCCTGGCCGCAAGCCTCAGCGGTGCAGGCCCAGGTCGAGCGCGTGGGCGGCGAGCTGCAGCTGCATCTGCAAGCGCGCAGTCTGGCGCGCGGTGTCTGGGTCGAGTTTGAGGGCCTGGAGGTGGCGCTGGCTGACAACGCTTTGACCCTGCTGCCGGGCGAATCGCTGCGCCTCAAGCTCCAGCTCAGCGGAAGCGCCAAAGCCAGCGTGGACGACCTGCAGCGCGCCCTGCGCCTGCGTGTGCTCGGGAGTGCGGCGCTGTGATGAGCGTGCGCAAGCGCCTGTGTGCCGCCGCATGGCTGTTCGCCGTGTTCGCGCCGCTGCCTGCCACCGCGGCCCCGCGCAGCCTCGGCCCGGTCACTCAGATCAGCCCGCGCGAGGACGGCGTGGACCTGCGCATGGCGCGCGGCGCCCGGGCCCGCATCAGCTTCGTCACGCCCGAGGTGCTGCGCGTGCGCATTAGCCCCAGCGGCGCGCCGTTCGAGCCCGACACGGCCAGCTATGCGCTCAGTGAGTCTCCGCCGCAAGCCAAGGCGGTGCTGCGCCGCAGCGGCCCGCAGCTGCTGGAGCTGCGCTCGTCCAGCGGCACGCGGGTGGAAATCCGCCGCGCCCCTGAGCTGCAGCTGCGCGTGTTCGACAGCGCCGGCCGCCTGATCAGCGCCGACGACCCGGCCCGGCCCATCGTCTTCGATCCGCAAGAGGGCAGTGTGGAGGCCACCAAGCGCCGCGACGACTACGAGCTCTACTACGGCTTTGGCGAGAAAGCCCTGCCGCTGTCGCGCCACCAGCAGCATCTGGTGATGTGGAACGCCGACGTGCCCGATTACGCGCCCGGCCACGACCCGTCCTACCAGGCCATCCCTTTCTTCATCGCCCTGCACCAGGGCCTGAGCCACGGCGTCTTTCTCAACAACAGCAGCCGCAGCTGGTTCGACATGGGCAAGACCGAGCCGCAGCGCTGGCGCTTCGGCGCAGCGCGTGGCGAGCTGGATTACTTCGTCTTCACCGGCGGCCCGGAGCGCAGCCCGGCCCGGGTGCTGCAGGACTACACCGCGCTCACTGGTCGCGGCCCGCTGCCGCCACTCTGGGCCCTGGGCTACCAGCAATCGCGCTGGTCCTACAAAACGCAGGATGAAGTGCTGCGCGTGGCGCGCGAGTTCCGCCAGCGCCAGATCCCGGCCGATGTGCTCTACCTCGACATCGACCACAT
>JAIXSD010000163.1 GCA_027484885.1 Rubrivivax sp. | reverse complement strand
CGCCGGCACATTGGCGGCCACGGCTGCCACCGCCTTGTAGCGCTCCGGCTGCTCCAGTGCCAAGCGCATCGCCATCGAGCCGCCGTTGGACACACCGGCCGCAAACACGCGCGCCGGGTTAAGTGCCAGCTTGGCGACCAGGTGCTCGACCAAGGCGGACAGGAAGCCCACATCGTCGCCGCGTACGCCCTTCAGCTCAGTGTCGCCGATGCGGCTGCAGTCGTTCCAATCGAAGGCGAAGGACTTGGGATAGACGAGGGCGAAGCCGTGCTGGTCGGCCAGGCGCTCGAAGGCGTAGCCCGTGCCGACTCGGATCTGGCCCGGGCCTTCGCCCGAGCCGTGCAGCACCAGAACCAGGGGCGCGCCCGGGCGCAGGTCCTTGGGCACATAGCTCCGGTAGCTGCGTGTCACGCCGGCCACGTCGATCGTGCCCTTGTTCCAGGTGCCCGATAGCTGCGGCAACTCGGGGTCCGGCGTGTAGAGGTAGTAGGCGAACAGGCCGGCCAGCAGGGTCAGCAGGGCCAAGAAGCCTCGCAACAGGAAACGCACTGCGCAGTTCATGAATCGGCTCTTTCGTGGAATGAGGGCTTGACTGTGCCGCGAGCGCTGCGCCGCCGCCAAGCCAGGCCGGATCGGCGCCGCCCCCGCGGGGACGAGCGACGCCCGGCCGCGACCAATGACGCCGGCTGTTGTTGATCGGCGCGCCGCGCGATTCATCCCGCTGCATCGTGCCTCAAGGCCCGCGTCGCGTGGGTCGTCCGAGCGGCCGCCGGGGCCGGCGCTTCGCTCCACACAATGGCCCCGCCTTTACCCACTCAGCAGCGCAGGCCAGCTCATCGGCCTGCTGCTCCCCAGCTTTCACGCCTGTCACGACCGCCATGAACACCTCTCGCACCACCTCACCCGCTCTCCTGCGCCCGCGCCGCTTGATTCGCAGCTCGCTGCTCACCCTGGCCCTGGCCGCCTTGCTGGGCAGCGCACAAGCCGCCGTCTTCAAGGATGCGCAGCTGGAAGCGCTGCAAGACGCCGGCAAGTATGTTGAGCTGGAACAACTGGCCCAAGCCCGCCTGAGCACAAACGCCGCCGACCCCGAGGCCAGCGCTGCCCTGGCCTTGGCCCTGAGCTTGGGCGATGCCAGCGACGCCCAGCGGATCGAGGCGGGTGCCAAGCAGGCCAAGCTCTGTGTGGAGCAGCACCCAAATGTGGCCGTCTGCCATCTGGCCATGGCGCAGAACCTGGGTCAGCAAATGCTCAATCTGGGCATGTTCAAGGCCATGCGCCTGCTGGGCAGCTTGAAGGCGGCCTGGATCCGCACCCTGGAGCTGGACCCGGGCAGCTTCACGGCGCGCGTTCAGCTGGCCAAGCTCTACCTGACCGTGCCCGGCATGATGGGTGGCAGTGTCAGCAAGGCCAAGGAGCTGGAAGCCGCCGTGCGCAGCAGTCAGCCCGAAACGGCGCGCCCGATCCGCGCCTTCATCGCGGGTGAGGCCAAGAAGTGGGCCGAGATGGACGGCGAGCTGTCGGCGATCAAGCCCGGCAAAGAGTCTGCCATGCAGGACGAAATCCGTGAAGCGACCATGCAGCTGGCCCTGCACCATCTGAAAGACGGCAAGGATCTGGACAAGGCCCGGCGCCTGTACGAAGGCCTGCTGCGCGATCAGCCCGGCAAGGCCGCCGGCTGCTACGGCCTGGCCCGCGTGCAGGCTGCGCAAGGCCAGCACGAGGATGCCATCCGCCTGCTGGAGCGGGCCAAAACCCTGAGCGGCGCCGAGGACTACCCCATCGACCACCGCCTGGGCGATGCCTATCTGGCCAAGGGAGACAGGGTCCAGGCTCGTGCCGCCTACCAGCGCTTCATCGCCAACAAGCGGGCCAACCCGGCCAATGTCGAAGACGCTCGCAAGAGCCTGGCCCAGCTGGGTTGAAGGAGACCTCCCCATGAACGATCAAGACCTGCCCCTGTGGCGCCTGAACCTCTTGCGCGCCTTCTACCTGCTGGTCACCGTGGGCCTGGCTCTCAGCTGGGGCCCCAGCTTTTTCTTTCAGCACAGCGATCTCTGGGCCCAGCGCCGGGGTGAGTTGGGTGCGATGCTGATCGGCCTGGCGCTGCTGTGCGTCCTGGGGCTGCGCTACCCTTTGCAGATGCTGCCGCTGCTGATGTTTGAGCTGATCTGGAAAACCCTCTGGATAGCGCTCATCGCCGTCCCCTTGTGGCAGGCTGGGGCGCTCACGCCGGGGGTGGAAGCCTCCTTCTATGCTTGCTTGATGGGCGTGGTGCTGACGCCTCTGGTGCTGCCGTGGAGATACATTGCGCACCACTATTTCCGAAAGTCTGCAGAGCGCTTTCGCTAGTGCTTCAACAGCCCTTGGCCATGAAAGTCCTTGCTCGATGAGCTCCAGCCCCCTCGCCGAACTCCAGGCGCTTGCCCCGCCTTCCAGCTGGCGCGTTCTGTTCGGCTGGCGCCGCGTGCGCACCGTCGCCATCATTTGCGCGCTGTTCGTGCTCTTGTTCAGCTTTGGCTGGAAAGCATCGATCTGGCATTTGCTCGCTCGGGTGTACGGCGTTGGCCTGGCGCTGCTGCTGGTCTTTGGCTTGTTTGAGCAATGGCCGCGCCGCTTGCCCAAGTGGCTGGCGCGCTGGGCCCTGCAGGTGGCGGCCGTGGGGCTGACGGTGCCGCTGGCCTTCTTCGTGGCTTTTTGGCTGAGCAACGCCGCCGGCGCCCCACCGTTCTGGAAAACCGCTCGCCTCGAAGGCTTCATGACCTTCACCTTTCTGGGCATGCTGGTGGCGCCCTGGACGGCCTTGGCGGCCCTCTTGCGCCACCGTGAGGCCAAGGTGGAAAGGCTCTCGATCGACTTCGAGCTGGAGCGCAGCGAGCTGGCCCGCCAGGCCCTCGACGCCCGCATGCGCCTGCTGACCGCCCAGGCCCAGCCGCATTTCCTGTTCAATACCCTGGCCAATGTGCAGGCCCTGGTGGAGGCCGGCTCGCCGCGCGCGCCGCAACTGCTGCAAAGCCTAACGGACTATTTACGCGCCGCCGTGCCGCGCTTGGACGGCTCGTCCAACACCCTGGGTCAGGAGCTGGAGCTGGTGCGGGCCTATCTGGAGCTGATGCAGATGCGCATGCCGGACCGCCTGGCCTTCGCGCTGCACACCGGCGCCGGCGTGCATCTGCTGCCCTGCCCGCCGATGACGCTGCTGACCCTGGTGGAGAACGCGGTGCAGCATGGCATCGACCCCAGCGAGGAAGGCGGGCGCATCGATGTGCATGCCGAGCGTCTGGGCGGCGGCCGCTGCCGCCTGCGCGTGGTTGACACCGGCCTGGGCCTGCAAGCCACCGGCGGCGGCCTGGGCACGGGCCTGGCGGCATTGCGCGAACGCCTGCTCTGGGCCTATGGCGGCAGCGCCAGCCTGGAGCTGCGTGAGGTGGCGCCGCATGGGGTGGAAGCCACCATTGAATTCAGCGAGCCCAAGCCGTGACGCCGACCGCTTTGATTGCCGACGACGAACCGCTCTTGCGAGAGATCCTGGAGGCTCGCCTGGCCGCCGCCTGGCCCGAGCTGCAGATCGTTGCCCAGGCTCGCAACGGCCGGCAGGCGCTCGAATTGTTCGAGCAGCATCGACCCACGATCTGTTTTCTGGATGTGCACATGCCCGGCCTGAGCGGCGTGGACGTGGCCCGCCAGATCGGCAAGCAGGCGCACCTGGTCTTCGTCACCGCCTTTGATCAGTATGCCCTGGAGGCGTTTCAGCATGGCGTGCTCGACTATGTGGTCAAGCCGGTCACCGCAGCCCGCCTGAGCGACACCGTGGAGCGCCTGAAAGCGCGCCTGCAGCAGGCCCAGCCCGCCGTGCATACCGAGGCGCTGCTGGCGCAGCTGGCCGAACGCCTCAAGCTCGACCCCAAGCCCGAGACGCTGCGCTGGGTGCGCGCCAGCGTCGGCGCCTCGCTGCGCATGATCCCGGTCGAAGACATCGACTACCTGAAGAGCGACAGCAAATACACCTTGGTCGCCTACCGCGACGAAGGGCAGCTCGCCGAGGCCTTGATCCGCATGCCGCTGAAGGACTTGCTCGCGCAGCTGGACCCGCAGCAGTTCGCCCAGGTGCACCGCTCGGTGGTGGTCAATCTGCGCGCCATCCGCCGCGTCACCCGCGGTGACAATGAGACGGCCGATATCGAGCTGAAAGGCCGCAACGAGCGACTGCCCGTGAGCCGCAGTTATCTGCAGCTGTTCAAGGAAATGTAGACCGGCCGGGGCCGGGACTGGCCTGGCTCAATGCCGCGGTTCAATGCGGCGGCTCAATGTGTCGGCCGGGTGCCCGCCGCCGCCCGTGCCTGCCTCGTCCGCCGCAGCTGCTGGTCGGAGCTGAAACCGGCCGCCAGGGCCGCATCGCTGGCGCTGGCGCCGCGGGCCAGGGCTTGTTCGGCGCGCTCCAGACGGATGGTTTGCAGATAGGCCAGGGGGCTGATGCCGGCATGCTCGGCAAACAATCGGCTCAGGTGGCGCGGCGTCACGTGCGCGCGCGCGGCCATGGCGTCCAGGCTCCAGTCGCGCGCGGGCTCGGCGCAGATGGCGTCTTGCAGGCGGTGCAGGGCCGCGTGCAGGTGGTGGCGGTGGGCCAGCAGGGGCGAGAGCTCGGGGTCTTTGCTGCTGCGGCGCAGGTAGACCACCATGGTCTGGGCCACGCTGGCGGCCAGGGCTTCGCCGCAGTGCTGGGCGATCAGGTGCAGGCTGAGGTCGATGCCGGCGGTGATGCCGGCGCTGCTGGCAATCTGCTCCTCGGGGCCGTCGAGCACGAAGACGCGGTTGTCCACCACCTGGGCTTCGGGCGCCAGCGTGCGCAGCTGATCCAGCATTTCGTGGTGGCTGGTGCAGCGCACGCCGCGCCCCAGCAGGCCGGCGCGCGCGGCCAGCAAGGTGCCCGAGCAGATGCAGACCAGGCGCCCGCCCTCGCGCAGCAAGACCTGACCCTGCCGGGCCAGCCAGCGCTCGCCGGCCAGCTCTTGCGCCAGTTGCTCGCTGCTCGGCGCCGGCTCGTCGGGTGCCTTGCTGCGGCAGCCAGAGAGGATCAGCCAGCTGCCCGGCGCCAGGCTCTCGGGCGGTGGTTCCAGCCCGCTCAGCAGCAGGCCGACCGAGCTGGCGCACCCGGCCTCCATGCCGATGAAGCGCAGGCGAAAGGCCTCAGGCTGCTGGCGCCGGCGCAAGGCCTGGTTGGCCAGGCGAAAGGCCTCGGCCGGCCCGGCCAGATCGAGCAGCAAGGTGCCGGGCTGCACCCACATCAGGACATCAAGCGGCGTGGACATGAAGCGAGCTT
>JAIXSD010000001.1 GCA_027484885.1 Rubrivivax sp. | reverse complement strand
GGCCAGACCGTGGCCGCCAGCTTCCAGACGCCCGAGCTCTTCCTGATCGCCAAGGATTTGCGCGAGATGGTCATCCAGACCAATGTCAGCGAGGCCGATGCCGGCCTGATCCAGACCGGCCAGGTGGTGCGCTTCGTGGTCGATGCCCACCCCAACCGCGAGTTCGAAGGCAAGGTCGAGCAGTTCCGCCTCAACGCCACCAACACGCAAGGCGTGGTCACCTACACCGTGATCGTCAACGTGCCCAACCCTGACGGCATCCTCAAGCCCGGCATGACAGCGCAGACCCGCATCGTCGTGGCCAGCAAAGCCAAGACTCTGCGCTTGCCCACCGCTGCGCTGCGTTTCAAGCCCGATGAAGACGACCTCAAGCCGCAGGGCAAGGCCGCCAAAGCTGCCGCCTCGGCCGCATCCGCGGCCTCGGCACCCAAGACTGAAGTCGCCCGCCCCGACGACGACGGCGTGCTCAGCAATCTGCGCGGCGGCGCCCGGGTCTACAAGGTCTACACCGTCGATGCCGAGCAAAACCTCAAGGCGCACGAGATCACGGTCGGCATCTCCAACACCCGCTTCACCGAGCTGCTCAGCGGCGACCTGAAGCGCGGCGATGCCGTGGTGACCCGGCGCGCCTCCAAGGACAAGAAGGAGGAGCTGTGAGCCTCGGCGCCGCCCCGGTGCTGGAGCTGCGCGGCATCACCAAGAGCTACCTCAGCGGCGATGTGCGAACGCCGGTTCTGCATGGCATCGACCTGACCGTGCAGCGCGGCGACTACCTGGCCTTGATGGGATCGAGCGGCTCGGGCAAGAGCACGCTGATGAACCTGATGGGCCTGCTGGACCGCTGCGACAGCGGCCAGCTGCTGCTGCAGGGCCGCGACGTCAGCCAGCTGAGCGCCACCGAGCACGCCACCCTGCGCAACCGCGAGATCGGCTTTGTGTTCCAGAGCTTCAACCTGCTCAAGCGCATGAGCGTGCTCGAAAACGTGGCCCTGCCCCTGATCTACGGCGGGCGCAGCCGCAGCGAGGCCAAGGCGCGGGCGCAGAGCTTGCTGGAAGCCGTGGGCCTGGGCGCCCTGGCCAAGCGCATGCCCAACCAGCTCAGCGGCGGCCAGCAGCAGCGGGTGGCCATCGCCCGCAGCCTGGCCAATGAAGCGCCCCTGCTGCTGGCGGACGAGCCCACCGGCAACCTCGACACCCAGACCACGGTGGAAGTGCTGGCCGTGCTGGAAAAACTCAACCGTGAACAAGGCCTGACCATCGTGCTGGTGACCCATGAACCCGATGTGGCCCTGCATGCCAAGCGTCTGGTACGTCTGAAAGACGGCCGCGTCGCCTTTGATGGCCTGCCTTCCGAACAGGCGCACGCATGAACCCGATCCAGATTTTTCTCGAGGCCCTGCGTTCGCTGAACGCCAACCGCCTGCGTAGCGCCCTGACCATGCTGGGCGTGGTGATCGGCATCGCCTCGGTGCTGTTGATGCTCAGCGTCGGCGACGCCGTGCGCGCCTTCATCGACAAGGAGCTGGCCGTGCTGGGCAGCAACCAGCTGATCGTGCAGAACGGCACGCCGGTGGACGGCGGCGGCGTCAAGCGCCGCACCGGCGAGGTACCGGCCCTGACCGTGGCCGATGCCCGCGCCCTGGCCGAGCTGCCCAGCCTCAAGGGCGCGGCGCCGGCGCTGCAGGGCTTTTTCCAGGTGCAGTACGGCGAGAGCAACAGCAACCAGACGGTGCTGGGCACCACGCCGGCCATGCTGGCCCTGCGCAGCTGGCAGGTGGAGCAGGGCGTGCCGCTGGACGAGCGCGATGTGCAGTCCGCCGCCCGGGTGGCAGTGATCGGCTCCAAGCTGGCAGCCGACCATTTCAGCAACCGCAACCCCCTGGGCCAAACCGTGCGCCTGGACGGACAGCCCTTCACCGTCATCGGCGTGTTAGGCGGCAGCGGCCGCACCCTGGACGGCACCGAGCTGGGCGAGCTGATCCTGGTGCCCATCAGCGCCATGCCCATGCGCTTGCAGCGCCCGGGCAGCGTGCACTACATCAGCGTGCAGTCCCACAGCGCCGCCGGCCTGGCCGAGGCGCAGCTCGATGTGGAAGAACTGCTGCGCGACCGCCACCGCATCACCGGCGACAAGGTCGATGATTTCGTCGTCACCAATCTGGCCAGCATCGCCAAATCGGGCGCAGCCATCGCCGGCGGTCTGTCCATCGGCCTGGGCCTGATCGGCGCGGTCTCGCTGCTGGTCGGCGGTATCGGCATCATGAACATCATGCTGGTCAGCGTGTCCGAGCGGGTGCGCGAGATCGGCATCCGCATGGCCATCGGCGCCAAGCCGCGCGATGTGCTCTGGCAGTTCCTCGGTGAAGCGGTGGTGCTGTGCCTGCTGGGCGGCCTGATCGGCCTGAGCATCGCCGCCCTGGGCGCCTGGGGCGTCAATGCCAACACCTCGTTTGCCATGAGCCTGGCGCCCAAGCACATCATGGTGGCCATCGGTTTTGCCAGCGGTGTGGGCCTGTTCTTCGGCTACTACCCGGCCCGGCGCGCTTCACGCCTGCTGCCGATTGAGTGCTTGCGGCAGGATTGAGCGGAAAGACGCTCAGGGGCGGTAGGCGCCGCCGCGGCCGGCTGCCTGCGTTTGGCTCAGCTGCCGAGCCTGGGTGCGCCAGTAGCCGTAGCCCAGGCGCAGCAGCAGCAAGCCGACCACCAGGCCGATGGCCCAGGGCAGGATCTCGTCAAACATGCGCTTGATCATCACCGACAGCAGGATGTCATCGCGCTCCAACTCCGCGGCCGTGCGCGGCCGGTAGCTGGAATTGGCCGCACCGCCGCCGTAGCCGCCAGGTCCCCCCGGGCCGTCCACGCGCTCGCGGGCGCTGCGGCGCTGCGCCAACTCTTCCTCCGTGGGGGTTTCGAAGAGAAAGCCGCCGCGGAACTTGTTGACCTCGGCATTGGCGTCGCGCCACAGCTCTTTCAGGTCCTTGAACTCGCTGCTGTCGTGCAGCTCGCGCAAGGCATCGCTGAACATGCCATCGTCGACGGCCAGGGGGCGATTCACGCCAGGCGCTGGCTTGGCGCCAGCCGGAGCCTCCGGCCGCTGCTGCTTGGCGCGCGCATCCGCGGGCGCGTTGGGGCGCGGCTTGGCCTCG
>JAIXSD010000253.1 GCA_027484885.1 Rubrivivax sp. | reverse complement strand
GGGATTGGCAGGTGTTCTGCAAGAACACCATTGACCAGGAGGTGATGCCTCGTTGCATGGGCAACGCAGGCGAGATCACCTATCTGGATTGGATGATGTCGGCCTGGGGCTGGACGCTGTCGGTGTCCGGCCTGGCCTTGCTGGTGGCGCTGTTCTTCGGCCTGCTGGTGGGTATCTTGCGCACCACACCGAGCCGGGCCCTGGTGCTGATCGGCGATGCCTGGACCGAACTGTTCCGCAACATTCCCGTGCTGGTGCAGGTCTTCCTTTGGTACTTTGTGGTGCCCGAGCTCGTGCCGGCGCTCAAGACCGTGCCCAGCTTCTTGCTGGTGGTGCTGGGACTGGGCTTCTTCACCTCGGCGCGGATTTCCGAGCAGGTCAAGGCCGGCATCCAGAGCCTGCCGCGCGGTCAGCGCAGTGCCGGCCTGGCCATGGGTCTGACCTTGCCGCAGACCTACCGCTATGTGCTGCTGCCGGTGGCCCTGCGCATCATCATCCCGCCGCTGACCAGCGAGGCCATGGGCATCGTCAAGAACTCGGCCGTGGCTTTTGCCGTCTCCGTGCCCGAGCTCATCATGTTCGCCCGTCAGGCCCAGGAAGAAACCTCGCGCGGCATCGAGGTCTATCTGGCCGTCACCGGCCTCTACTTTGTCTCCTCGATCGCCATCTTCGCCCTGGCCCGAGTCATTGAACTGCGTGCCCGCGTGCCCGGCATGGTGGGGAGCGCCCAATGAATCTCGATTTCAGCTTTCTCAACTGGTCCGTCATCGGCAGCTATGTGCTGCAGGGCTT
This sequence comes from Rubrivivax sp., assembly GCA_027484885.1. Classification (GTDB taxonomy): domain Bacteria; phylum Pseudomonadota; class Gammaproteobacteria; order Burkholderiales; family Burkholderiaceae_C; genus Paucibacter_A. The sequence goes on along the minus strand of JAIXSD010000253.1, from coordinate 2,514 downwards.
TTACTTTTCGGTGCAGCTGACCCTGGTCGCCATGGTGGGCGGCATCGCCCTGGGTACGGTGCTGGCGCTGATGCGCCTGTCCGGCAAGCCCTGGCTGGCCCTGCCGGCCGCTGGCTACATCAACACCATGCGCAGCATTCCGCTGGTGATGGTGATTCTGTGGTTCTTCTTGCTGATCCCGTTTGTGATTGGCCGCCCGCTGGGCGCGGAGATCTCGGCGGTGCTGACCTTCACCTTGTTCGAGGCCGCCTACTACGCCGAGATCATGCGTGCCGGCATCCAGAGCGTGCCCAAGGGCCAGACCTACGCCGGCTACGCCATGGGCATGAGCTACGGCCAGACCATGCAGTTGGTGGTGCTGCCCCAGGCCTTCCGCAATATGCTGCCGGTGCTGCTGACCCAGACCATCATCCTGTTCCAGGACACCTCGCTGGTCTATGCCATTGGCGCCTACGACCTGCTCAAAGGTTTTGAGACTGCGGGCCGCAATTTCAATCGCCCGGTCGAGACCTATCTGGTGGCCACAGTGGTGTACTTCGCCATCTGCTTCGGCATGTCCATGCTGGTGCGCCGCTTGCAAAAGAAGATCGCCATCATCCGCTGATGCGCCGTAGAGGAATTTTCAAATGATTGACATCAAGAACGTCTCCAAGTGGTACGGCAGCTTTCAGGTGCTGACCGACTGTTCCACCAGCATCCAAAAAGGCGAGGTGGTGGTGGTTTGCGGCCCCTCGGGCTCCGGCAAGTCCACCCTGATCAAAACCGTCAATGCGCTGGAGCCTTTCCAGAAGGGCGACATCGTTGTCGATGGCATCTCTTTGGCCGACCCCAAGACCAATCTGCCCAAGCTGCGTTCGCGCGTGGGCATGGTGTTCCAGCATTTCGAGCTGTTCCCGCACCTCAGCGTGACCGAGAACCTGACCCTGGCCCAGATCAAGGTGCTGGGCCGCACGCCCGACGATGCCAAGACCCGCGGCCTGAAGATGCTGGACCGCGTGGGCCTGTCGGCGCACAAGGACAAGTTCCCCGGTCAGCTCTCCGGCGGCCAGCAGCAGCGCGTGGCCATTGCCCGCGCGCTGAGCATGGATCCCATCGTCATGCTCTTCGACGAGCCGACCTCGGCGCTGGACCCCGAGATGGTCGGCGAGGTGCTTGATGTGATGGTCAAGCTGGCCCAGGAAGGCATGACCATGATGTGCGTGACCCACGAAATGGGCTTCGCCAAGAAGGTCAGCAGCCGCGTCATCTTCATGGACGCCGGCAAGATCATCGAAGACTGCAAGCGCGAAGACTTCTTCGGCAAGCCCGAGGAGCGCTCCCCGCGCGCCAAGGACTTCCTGGCCAAGATCCTGCAACATTGATTGTTGCGAAAAGCCCGGGCGTTCAGCCCGGGTCATGGGGCGCCCTCAGTCCTCAGGGCTCGATCGCCGCCCCCACCACCGCTGCCCCACCGCCAATCGTGCCGATGCGTGTGGCCCGGCCTGTCTCCAGATCGATGCGGTACCAGGTCGAGCTGTTGCCGCGGCTGATGGCGGCGTAGGCGGCGTTGGACACATCCGACACATCGAGCGTGGCGCGTTCGAAGGCGCCCAGGCCCAGGGAGCCGATGGTGAACAGCCGGCCGCTGTTGGGCGAGATCATGGGCTGCACGCCTTCCTTGCTGCCCTGGTGCACCAGCAGGCCTTGTCGGCCTTCCAGCGCGTAGTTGGTGGTGATCTTCTCGTCGCGCTTGTTGTAGCTGTAGCCGGCGGCAAGCAGGGCCACCGGCTTGCCGGCATTCACATCGCCGGCATCAAAGGCCAGGCGGCCATCGAATTGCAGGCCGGGCTGATCAGCATTGCCGTCCACCACGGCGCCGGTGTCCGGGTGCAGGCGCAAATTGAAACCGGCGTCGTTGACCACGCGGATGCGGTCCACGGTCGGGTTGAAATCAAAACCCCATTCCTGGGCGCCTTCGTTCGGCAAGGCCGATGGTGTGCCCACGGTGCTGACGCTGCCGTCCTGCGTGTTGATGCGGTAGAGCTGGCCGCTGGCGCCCAGGCCGTAGAGCTGGCCCTTGGCTACGCGGTAGTCGATGCCCAGCAAGCGCTCCTGCGGCGCCAGGCCGCGCAGCGGCTGGCTGCTCAGCAGCTTTTGCGGCTGGCCGGCATTGAACTGAATCAACTGCTGCGCCGTGGTCACGGCGTAGATCATTTCCTTGGCCGGCGGCCCCGGCACTTCCTCCGGCACGCTGCGGCAGCCTCCCAGGACCAGGGCCGCGCAGGCGATCGAGGCAGCGGACAGGAGCGAAGAGGTGAGGGCGGGTGTTCGGGGCATGGCGGGTGGTCCTCGCAGGAGTTCAACAACACAGCCTCCGATGCTGCCACGCGGGCAGCCTTCGTGCGCGCACGTGCCAGCCAAGACCGTGCAGCTGTTCCGACTCTGGCCCGGCCTGTAGCGCGCGCAGCGTCCAGACTCAGGAAGCCTCGCTGCCCGGGCTGCTGCGTACGCAGTTGCGCCCGGCGGTCTTGGCGG
>JAIXSD010000692.1 GCA_027484885.1 Rubrivivax sp. | reverse complement strand
GCTTTGTCGCGCAGCAGCGGCATCAGCGCCGACTGAAGCGCCGGGCTCAGCCGAGCAAAAACAGCCTCGTAGCGATGCGGCCGATCCAAGAAGAACTCACCCAGGCCCTGACGAAACAGATCGGCGCGGGCGCTGCCACAGTGGTTGAGCTTGTGCAGCACGCGCCAGACCGGCTGCGCCTCCTGGGCGTCGCCTTGGCTGTCGCGGTAGGCGATGCCCAGATGAGACCACTGCACACCGTACTTGCTCAGGTCTTGCCCCGCGCGGGCCAGCAACACGACCTGCGCACCGCTGGCCTCCAACTGCCGAGCCGTGGCTTCCGCCAAATTCATGCCGCGCTCGATCTGCTGAACGGTGAGCGGCTTGTCCTCACACGGCCGCCCAGCCTGAGCCCAGCCGGCCGTCAGCAAGAGCAGAAGCCAAACGCAGCGCTTCATCGGGTGATTTGCTCGTTGTGCAGCAAGGCCTTGCCGATGGCATTGGGCACCAGGGCGACCGCCTCGCCCGCCACCGAGAGCACATAGCCACTGCCGATCACCGAGACCACCACCACGGCGCCCAGGGCGGTGCTGGCCTTGCCGGCGAAACGAACGCTGGCGCGGACGCCATCCGACGCGCGCTCCAACACCCACACCGTGCCCTGGGCCGAGGTCTCGACGGCCACGACCGTCAAGTTCGCACCCGCCGACAAGAGCACCGCAGGCGCCGCCACCGAGACCGCCACGGGCACAGCCGACAAGGCGCTGGCCTCCGAGGCCGTGGTCTGGGCTTGCGCCTGTGGCGCTTGCAGCAAGACCAGGCTCAGCAGCAGACCCGCAGAGCAGGAAAAGGACTTGGCTTTCTTCTTCATCTTCATAACTCCCGATTCAAGGGTCTTGCAGTACCCCGGCTTTCGACTGGGTGCTTACATCACGCACGCCGCCGGCGCAGGGATTGGCATGCGCGCTGGCGGGCGCATCATCGCAGGCCGCGCTCAGCCTCCATGCTCGAAATGGCGGCGCGAGTGAAAGACCTCAGTGCGCAGGCCCTGGCCCCGCCACCGGATCGACTTCTTCAAAAGCAGATCAAACAGCAGCGGGTTGTGCTCGCGCAGCTGCTCCAGAAACGGCTGCTGCGCTTCGTCCAGCAGCCCTGCCCGCACCAGGCTGCCCAGGCGGTAGAGCGGGCCCACGCCGGGCAGCGGGTAGTCCGAGCCATGGAGCAGGCGGCCGTGCCAGTCTGGCCGGCTCAGCACGCTGCGCCAGACCTCGGGCCGGCGGTTGAACTGGAACAGGGCCGAGACATCGCCGAGCAGCAGTCCGCTCCAGGCCGGCTCGTCCATCAGGCGGGCGAAGAGATCAAAGGCGGGGCGCAGGCGCGGCCGGGCCTGGTCCAGGTCCAGCGCATCGCCAAGCGAGGCGCAGTGCGCGGCGATCACACGCACGCCTTGCGACAAGGGCTGGCGCAGCAGCAGCGGGTTGCCCAGTTCATCGCGGCCGGCGCCGGGCACGGCCTTCTCTTCGCCGCAGTGCACGATCAGCGGCAGGCGGGCGGCGGCCAGGCGCTCGTAAAACGGGCGCAGGCGGCGGTCGCGCAGATCGATGTTCATGCTGCTGGGCAGCCATTTCAGGGCCACGGCGCCGCCGGCGATGGCCGCATCCAGGCGGTTCAGCGCATCCTCGCGGTACGGGTGGATGGACGCCACCCAGGCAAAACGCTGCGAGCTGGCCTGCGCCACGCTGCGGGCGTAGGCATCGGGCACATGGAAGGTGGTCCAGTCGGCCTGGGCCCGGCCCTGCTCGTCGTGGGCCTCGTCAAAGGCATAGAGCATCCAGCGCGCACCCTCGGGGAAGTCGTCGGTCAGCGCACGCAGGCGCTGCAGATAGGCGCGGTCCACGCTGGGCGCATCGGCCGGCACGCAGGCGCCGTCCATGATGACGCGCCGGCGCAGGCTCTCGCCCGGGTGCCACCACTGGTGCATGGCCGGGTGGATGCGGCAGCCGCTGCCGGCGTCGCCGGTGCCTAGCAGATGGCAGTGCACGTCCCAGAGCTGGCGGGCGTCGATATCCTGCCAAAGCTGCTGCAGGGCCGGATGCTGGCGCAGGGCCTCGGGCAAGGCGCCACGGCAGGGGTTGCGCAGATAGCCGGCTTGGGCCGGGCGCACCAAGCTGCTGAACAGGCCGGCCACGGCGGCGGCGCCGCAGCATTGCAGGTGGCGGCGCCGCGTGGTTTGGAAGGCAGCATCGTGGTGCATCGCGTGTCTCACTCCGTCTTGATGGGATCGAGCCCGGCTGGGCCTGGAATGGAAGCGATGCTCGCGGCGGCGCGGCGCTGGCGTGCGAAAAATGCCGCTCGGTGGCAAGACCTGGCCCCGACGGTGGCACCATGCGCTACTGCCGCGCCCGCCCCCCTCCCCTTTTTTGTTCTTCTTCGCACCACACCTCGCATGTCCACCACCCAAACCCTGATCGAAGTGATCAAGGCCGAGCTGAAGAGCCAGGGCCTGAGCTATGCCGATGTGGCCCGCGAGCTGGAGCTGTCGGAATCCAGCGTCAAGCGCAT
>JAIXSD010000517.1 GCA_027484885.1 Rubrivivax sp. | reverse complement strand
CCCTCCCCGGCCCAGACCTCGTTCACACCGCCGTCATCACCAGAACTTGTAGCTGGCGGACAGGCTCAACATGCGGCCGTAAATGTTGAAGCGGTGGTCATAGCCTTCCCAACCATTGGGGTCGTAGTAGGGCTGGCGGTTGAACAGGTTCTTGACGTTCAAGCCCAGGTTCAGGTGCTTGATCGGCGTCCAGTTCAGCGACAGATTGACCGTGGTGTAGGACGGGATGCCGCGGCGGCAGTCGTCCGCCGTCAGGGCGCCACCCTTGGTTTCGCAAGCCTCTGGCGTGTAAGTCTCGTCGCCGGGGTAGTCTGCCCATTTGCGGGTGCCGGTGTAGTTGACGAAGACGCTGGTCGTGAAGTCGCGGTACTTCCAGTCGGCGTTCAGCGTGGCCGTGACCTTGGGGTTGCTGTGCAGGCCGATGTAGTTGCCCGACCAGCCTTCACCATCGTCGTAGTTGTAGAGAGTGCGATTCATGATGGTGGTCTTCAGCCCCAAGCTCAGGCGACCATAGTCGCCCAGGCTGAAGCGGCCTTGGGCATCGAGGTCAAAGCCGTCCACCAGGGTGCGACCGCGGTTCAGGTATTTGTTGACCAGGCCCGCCAGATTGCCCACCGTGTACTTGGGCACACCAGCCGCGCAGGCCGCGGCATTGGCCGGGTTGGCGCACATGGTGGCCACTTCAGCCATCACGGCTTTGTCGGCATCTGACAGCGGCACGCGCTGGGCATTGGGCGCACCTTCCAGGCCCGGGCCGTACTTCTCGACCGCCTCGCGGAACAAGCGACCGAAGTCCTCACGCACGATCTCGTTGCGACGCGAGACGAAGAAGTAGTCGGCCGAGACATTGAAGTCTTTGTGCGGCTCCAGCACGATCCCCAGGGTCGAGATCTTGGCCTTCTCGGGCTGCAGATTGGGGTTGGGTGGGGTCATGCCACCGACCACGGTGCTGCAATTGCTGTTGAACAGCTGCGTGCCGCGTTCGCGCTCAGAGGCCACGGTGGACTTCTTCAGCAAGTTGGCGATCGCATCGGTCTGCGTGCAGCGCAGCTCGTCGCGCACCACGGTCTGGGCATAGACGCCGCCATTGCCCGACTCGGCCAGATTGGGCGCGCGGAAACCTTCCGAATAGGTGCCGCGCAGCAACAGCTCGGGCATGGCGCGGTACTTGAGGCCGATCTTGGGCGCCAGATTGGCGGCGAAGTTGGGGTACTTGTCCAGACGCACGGCGGCATCCATCTCCAGGTTCTTGCTCAGCGGCACGATGGCTTCGCTGAACAGGGCCGCCACATTGCGCTCGCCCTTGAACCACGAGCCGCCCTGCTGGGTGATGTCACCCGCCGCCGCGGCCGGATTGCCGGGGGTGAAGAACTCCTCGCGCATCAGCTGCGCGCCAAAAGCCGCACGTACGGCGCCGGCGTCGAGCTGGGCGACCTCGCCCTCGATCTTGCCGTCCCAGGTGGCCAGGCGGGTCCAGGAATGGATGTCGAAGGTCGGGAAAGCCTCGCGCAGCAGGGCCGCATTGGACGCGCTGATCTCACCGAACTTGTAGGCCGGGTTGTCGGCGATGTAGGTGCGCTTGGTGACCGGGTCGACGGTGTAGGGGCCGAAGGCCTTCTCGAAGCCCTTCTTGCTGGTGTTGATGGTCTGGAACAGGGTCGAGTGGCTGCCCGCCAGGCTGAGGGCCGACTCGTAGTCCCACTTGCCGAAGCTGCCACGCACACCGCCCAGAACGCGGTAGCTGTTGTCTTCGTTCTTCTGGCCGATGTGGTTCAGGTCGTCCAGCAAGTAATACGTCAGGCCCGCGGCACCACCCATCTTGGCCTTGAGCTCGGGCGTGAGCTTGTTGTAGACGTTGTTGGGACCCAGGAAAGGCTGGGTGAAGGTGTTCAGCGTGGTGCCGGTGTCGCGCGAGAACCAGTTGCTGCTGGAACCGCTGTTGAAGAATGCCGGGCGGTTGATCGAGCTGAGCTGGATGTGGGTGTAGTTGGCCTGGCCGAAGAACTCCATGTCCGGGCTGGCGGCATAGGTGCCGTTCAGGAACAGGGTGGCGCGGTCCGATTTGCCCACCACGGCCAGCTGGTAAGGCAGGTTGTTGATTGCGCAGCTGCTGTTGCTGCCGGTGGTGACGATGCTGGTGCAACCGGGCGCGGCCATGCTGGAGCGGGTGTTCTTGCTGTCGAACACGAACAAGGTGCCCGGGTTCAGCACGCCCGGCGTGCTGCCGTCGCTGATGCGGAAGTTCTTGATGTAGTTCGGGTTGTCGATGTAGTAGCCGGCCGGGCGCTTGTCCAGCGTGTCCTGGGGCGACACGGTGTCGCGCTGGTAGAGATTGACCGAGCCGTAGACATTGAACTTGTCGCGTGCCAGATCGCCAAAGCCGAACATGGCGCTGGCCGAATGCTGGCCGTAGGCCTTGATGCGTGGCGCGCTCTCGGTGTTGGCGCTCAACTGCAGGCCGGTGAACTCCTTCTTGGTGATCACATTGATCACGCCGGCCACCGCGTCCGAACCGTAGACCGCCGAGGCGCCGTCGGTCAGGATTTCCATGCGCTCGATGGCGGCGGCAGGAATCGTGTCGATGTTGACAAACTGGGTCTGGAAGCCATCCGGCGCGCCGTAGAAAGACAAGCGGCGGCCGTTCAGCAGCATCAGCGTGCCCTGCGCACCCAGGCCGCGCAGATTGGCCTGCGAGGCACCGTCGGTGCCGGTGAACATGGAGCGGAAGTCCTGCAGGGCCGGCATATTGGCGGGCAGGTTCTCCAGCACCTGCTGCAGGGTCTTGGCGCCCATGTTCTCGATCTGCTTGGCGTCCACCACCTGCACCGGCGAGGCGGTCTCGGCATTGATTCGCTTGATGCTGGAGCCGGTCACCTCGACGCGGTCGAGTTTCTCGCCGGCATCCTTGTTGTTCGTGCCCGTGGTCTGGGCCTGGGCCCAGGAAGCCAGGCCGGCTGCGGCCAGGACGGCCACCAATTTGCTCGTACGTTTCATCGTCTCATCTCCAGGGTTTTGGGCACGCCGCGACGCGGCTGGCCTGTTCTTGCCAACGAATGGGGTTCAGTGAAAGGGGGAAAGGTCGGGGGCTGGCTGGGTCGTCAGCGCGGGGCTGTCTTGCCGGTTCGCGGCGGCGGCGTGGGCTCGTGTTTCACCGTGGCGCCGTCCAGCCCCAGCAGCGAGGCATTGGCCCAGTTGGCGCAGACCTTGTGGGCCTGGCTGCCGGTGGCGCCCAGGGTGCGCAGGCTCAGATGTTTGAGCCCCCGCACATCAAGTTCGGGCTTGACCACGGCCGGCGCCTGCACCAAGCCGCTGTCGTAAAGCAGGCGCCCATCGCCCCAGACCTGGAACTGCAGACCGCCAAAGCTGCGGCAACTGTCGTCGATGCCGAGGTCGGCGCGGAACAGGTTCCAGCGGCCGCTGAGGCTGAAGTCCAGGCGGCTGCTCGCGCCCACGCCCAGGCCTTTGTGGAACTGCAGGCCGTTCATGCGCATCTGGCTGGCGGCACTGGCGGGCCGGTCACGGCGCGCCGCGCCGAGGGCAGGCAGCTCTGACAGATAACGCTGCTGCTCGGCGGCACCTTCATCAGCGCGGTGTTCGAGCACATGGAACTCCGACAAGGCGATGGGTTCGACCTCGCTGGGCACCAGGGCATTGAAAGCCTTGGCCGGCACGGCACCAGGCTTGTCAGCCACCGCCGTGACCATGGGGTCCACCGCCGCAGGCGCATCGGCCGTGCTGTTGTGCGTGCTCAGCACCCGGAAGCGCAGCAGGCGGCCGGCGGCGGGCTTGGGGAAGTTGAGGGTCTGCAGGCCTTCTTTCAGCGGCAGGCGGCCGGCCAGCGCCGGGGCGCCCCAGTCGCCGTTGTTGTCGCCCAGATAGACCTCGAAGTCGCGCACCTGGCCGTACTTCCAGTTCTTGTCATTGCGCGGCGAGATCTCGATGCCGTCGATCAGGCGGCGCTCGCCCAGGCCCAGCACCCATTCATGCGGGCCGGCCTTCATGGCCTGGTTGCGGGTGGTTCGGAACCAGGT
>JAIXSD010000676.1 GCA_027484885.1 Rubrivivax sp. | reverse complement strand
CGGCTGACCACGCGGTTGAGCTCCTGCTCCATCCAGTGGCTGCGCTCGGCCGTGATCAGGCTGCGCAGCGCATCGGCGCAGGCCTGCGAGCCGTACAGCGGCCGGGTGACGCCGTTGATGGCGACCGCACCGCTGGTGGACATCTGGTACTGCACCGCCTGCTGGCCGGCCATGAAAACAGCATTGCCCGAGACATTGATGCAGGTGAAGGTGGCGTTGCCATTGGCGCTGAGGAACTGGTCGCCCAGGCGACCGCCCCAGCCGGAGATGGCGCCTTCGGGCGTGCTGGCCTGCCAGATGCTCGACTGGTCGTTGTGCGAGAACAGCTTGGGCGGCAGGGGCACGCTCTGCGCCTTGTACTGGGCCAGAGTGGTGGGCTGGACCAGGGGGCCGACATTGAGCAGCACGCCGAGCTTGCCAGCATCAAAAATCGTCTTCAGCCGCGTCATCTGCGGCGACAGCGCCATCTGCCGCGCATCGGGCAGGGCCACACGCGGCGTCAGCGCCGTGGCGGCCAGCTGATCGCGCGGGATGGCCAGGGTCTGGCGAATGGTCTGGTAGGCCGTGTGGTTGGGCGCGTCATAGGGGATGACGGTGTTGCCGTAGTCATTGCCGCCGTAGAGAAACACGCAGACCAGGGCCTTGTAGTCGGTCGGCGCCGTCTGCGCCGCGGCTTCACCGAGGGCGGCCAGATTGAGGGCCCAGGGCGAGGCAGCGCCGGCCACGCCAAGGGCGGATGCGCGGCGCAGAAACTCGCGGCGTTGCAGGGTCGGGAGGCGGTGAACCGATGTCATGGTGGGTCTCCCTGTCTTCATTTCTGGATCAGGTATTCGGGGCTGGCCATGACCAGCAGGATGGCGGCCTGCACACGGTTCACCTTGCCGGCGTCGCTGCTGGCATTGATGGTGGCCACCGCGGTGGCGATGGTGTTGGCCGTGGTGGGGCTCAGGCCACCGCCAGCCAGCAGCAAGGCCACCCGCTGCACCAGGGCCGGCGCATCGGCCGCCAGCGCCAGCTCGGCCGTGTAGCTGGGCTTGACCTCGCCCGTGCCGTTGGCGATCACGTTTTGCATGTAGTTGAGATAGCCGGCCACCGTGCTCTCGTTGCAGAGCTGGAACTCGGGCGCGGTGATCTGGGCCGTGCCCAGCTGCGAGTTGGGCGGCACATAGCCGGGCCGGAAAAAGTTGAATACCGAGGGGCTGCGCAGCGGGCTCTGGCCCAGGCGGCTGGCCGGGTTGCTCAGGTCGCCGATGTTCCAGAGTTCGGTGGGTGAGTTCACACCGAAGCTGCGGCCCCACTGGATGAAGCGCTGCACCGGCTCACGCAGGCGGCCGCTGGAGGGCGAGCTGCCAGGCGTGCGCGCCTCGCTGTCCAGCAGCACCGCGCGGATCACCGCCTTGAGGTCGCCACGCTGGCCCTGGCCGTTGTTGTTGAACACGGCCGCCACCCGCTGCACATAAGCCGGGCTGGGGTTGGAGGCGACCAGGCGCTGGATCAGCTGGCGGCTGAAGAAGGGGCCGACATTGGCATGGTTGGCCAGGGTGTCGAGCGCGATCTTGAGCGCCTCCGGCCCGGTGGCCGAGGCCGGCACATCGACAGCCAGCACCTTCTTGGGCCCGACCGAGAAACGCGCCGCCAGGTGCATCATGGGCTTTTTCATGAAGGCCGGGTCGGTGACGCTGGCGCCATCGAACTCCCAGCCGGTCAGCACCCGGGCCAGCTCGCTGATCTGGGCCTGGGTGTAGGTGTCCTTGGGCTTGCCCGCTGCATCGAGCACCGGCGTGCCATCAAGCTTCAGCTCGACCAGGCCGATGGTGAAGAGCTGCATCAGCTCGCGCGCATAGTTCTCGTCCGGCACCCGGCCGGTGGCCGCGTCTTCCTTCTTGTTGCCGCGCATATTGAGGTAGACGCCCATGGCGTTCGAGAGGCTCACGCCTTCGATCAGCTCGCGGAAGGTTCCGAAGGCACGCTGCTCCAGCATGTCCACATAGGCCGCCACGGCAAAGCCCGGCCAGCTGATCGGCAGGCCGGCCATGGACACCACGAAGATTTCCGACAGCGCCAGCACCACCTTCTGGCGCAGCGGGTCGGGCGAACTCAGCAGCTTGCGCCAGAGCGTGTTGTCCACCCCGTTGAAGTTGTTCTTGTTGGCCTCAATCGCATAGCCCTTGGCCACCATCCAGTCGAAATGCCCCTGGCTGCCTGCGGCTGCGAACTGCGCATCGAGCCAGGCGCTGTAGCCCTGAGCCTGGACCTTGGCGATCTCGGCCGAGCTGGCCGAAAAGCCAGCCTGGGCGAGGAAGCGTGCCGCTTCGGCCTCGGTCGGCGGCGCCGGTGGGGGCGCTGGAGGCGGTGCGGGCGTGGGTGCTGTGCCGCCCTCCCCGCCACCACCGCCGCCACCGCAGGCGCTGAGCCCGGCGGCGGCAGTCAAGGGCAAGAGGCCGGACACCGAAGCCAGACCGGGCGCGGATGCAGCAGGCTGGGGAGCAGGCTGAGGAACGGGAAAGGACGAGGAGGCTTCAGCGCCCAGGGCGCACAGGTCCTCGGTCAGCAATTCGGGGTGATCGGCGACAGGCATCATGGCGGCACACGAAGTAAGAGGCAGGGCAATGTCTGCCTGACACTCTAGCCGCGCATGCCCGTCCGCTCGGGCCCCAAACGGCTGGGCTTGCAAGCAAATGTTGCCGCCAACCCATGCCGAGCGCGCCGGCATGAAATACGACCGGAAATCGGTCCATCAAGCAAGCGCGCCCAAAGAAAAAGGCCGGCGAACACACCGGCCTTGTGACAGGCGTTTGGGGCCTGCTGCCCGAGGCGCGCCCGCCTCAGAGCAGCGGCACGCCCGTTTTGCTCTGCACCTCTTCGCGCGTCACGCCATCGGCCAGCTCGACGAGCTTGAGGCCTTCGGGGGTCACGTCCATGACAGCCAGGTCGGTGATGATGCGGTTGACCACGCCCAGGCCAGTCAGCGGCAGGGTGCACTGGGGCAGGATCTTGAGGTCGGTGCTGCCATCCTTCTTGCGCGCCACATGCTCCATCAGCACGATCACGCGCTTGACGCCGGCCACCAGATCCATGGCGCCGCCCATGCCTTTGACCATCTTGCCCGGGATCATCCAGTTGGCCAGATCGCCCTTCTCGCTGACCTGCATGGCACCGAGGATGGACAGATTGATCTTGCCGCCGCGGATCATGGCGAAGCTCTCGTGGCT
>JAIXSD010000623.1 GCA_027484885.1 Rubrivivax sp. | reverse complement strand
TTCACCCATCTGGTGGGCACGCCCTTCGAGCAATTGCCCGGCTGGATCATGCAATGGACCCGGGTCGACCCCGGGCTGCTGGCGGTCAGCGATGTCAATGGCGACGGCATCCTGCAGCTCGGTGAGCTGCGCATCAGCGGTGACATCATTTTGCTGATGGCGCCCGAGCTGATGGGCCTGCCTTTTGTCATCTCGGCCCTGGTGGCCGCGGGAGGCCTGGCGGCGGCGCTGTCGACGGCCGATGGCTTGTTGCTGACCATCTCGGCCGCCTTGTCCAACGATGTGTACTACCGGCTCTTCAACCCGCAGGCTTCGATGACGCGCCGCGTCACTTTGTCCAAGGCCTTGCTGCTGGCCACAGCGCTGGCGGCGGCCGCGGTGGCAGCGCAGAAGCCGGCGGACATCCTGCTGTTGGTGTCGGCGGCCTTCTCCATCGCCGGCGCCACCTTCTTCCCCGCTCTGGTGCTGGGCATCTTTTGGCGCCGGGCCAATGGTTGGGGCGCGCTGGCCGGCATGCTGACCGGTCTGGCGGTGACGGTGTACTACATGGTGGCGGCCAGCCCCAGCTTGCGCCTGGCTTTGGGCGTGCCGGGGCCGGCCCAGCTGATCGGCGGTATCGCACCCGTCTCGGCCGGGGTGTTTGGCGTGCCGGCGGGTGTTCTGGCCATTGTGCTGGTCAGCTGGTTGACGCCGCCGCCCTCTGCTGCGCAGGCGCAAATGCTCGACCAGCTGCGCAGCCCGCCGCGGCCGCAGTCGCCCGAGGCGTGAGCGTGCGCGGCGAGATCCAGCGCCGCGCTTGCATCCATCGCTTGTTGGAAAGCTTGAATCTGCGCTACAATCGCGGGTTCCCCCTTGCCGTGACCACGTGAATTGACGCTGTGGCACGGCTTCCACAGGCGAAAGCAGGGCGGCCCACTGTCGGGCGTCGGCCGGCTCAGCCTGGAATCCACAAGGAGTATTTATGCGTCACTATGAAATCGTTCTGCTGATCCATCCGGATCAAAGCGAACAAGTTCCGGCCATGCTGGAGCGCTACAAGACCCTGATCACCAGCAATGGCGGCGCTGTGCACCGCGTTGAAGACTGGGGCCGTCGTCAGATGGCTTACCTGATTCAAAAGCTGGCCAAGGCTCACTACCTGTGCGTCAACATCGAATGCAGCAAGGAAACCCTGGCTGAGCTCGAAACCGGCTTCCGCTTCAACGACGCCATCCTGCGCCACCTGACCGTGGTCAAGGCCAAGGCTGAAACCACGCCTTCGGTGATGATGAAGACCGTGGAACGCGAAGACGCTCGCAAGGCGCCCCAAGTCGCAACGGCCTGATCAGGCTTAGCTCCGTGTTCATGAAGGTTGCCAGCGAACTGGCCACCAGCGTGCCTTTCAAGACCCGACTGCGTTCTCTTTCACTTTGAACCAACTGGTTTTGCAAGCACAGCTGCTGGAGCTGGGACTTGTCAGATACACACCGGCCGGACTGATGGCCCTGGATGCGATGCTCAAGCACGAATCCCAGGTCCAGGAAGCTGGCAAACCGCGCAAGGTTTCCATGGAAATCAAGGCGGTCGCAATCGGTGAAATCGGCAAGCGCCTGCAGTCGCTGGGAGTGGGAGGCAATGCACTGTTCACAGGCTTCCTCAGCGCTCAGAAGAACGGCCGTGGAACCATCTTCCACATCACCGCTCTGACACCCAACTGAACACCGAATTGTTCGAATCCGGATTAAATTAAAGAGGTCATACGATGGCACCACCACGTGGCAAGGGTCGCTTCTCCAAAGACAAGAAGCCCAAGCGCAACACCCAATCCCTGCTGTTCCGCCGCAAGCGTTTCTGCCGCTTCACCGTCACCGGTGTTGAGCAGATCGATTACAAGGACATCGACACCCTGCGCGATTTCATCGGCGAAAACGGCAAGATCACGCCCGCCCGCCTGACTGGCACGCGCGCTTTCTTCCAGCGTCAGCTGACGGTCGCCATCAAGCGCGCCCGTTTCCTGGCCATGCTGCCCTACAGCGACCAGCACAAGGTCTGAGGAGTAACCCAACATGCAAATCATTCTGCTTGAAAAGGTCGCGAACCTCGGCAACCTGGGCGACGTCGTCAAGGTCAAGGACGGCTACGCACGCAACTTCCTGATCCCGACCCGCCAGGCACGTCGTGCCACGGCCACCGCGATCGCCGAGTTCGAAGCCAAGCGCGCCGAACTGGAAAAGGCCGCTGCTGAAAAGCTGGCCGCTGCACAAGCCGTGGGCGAAGCCCTGGCCGGCAAGACCGTGCGCATCAGCCAAAAGGCTGGCGTGGACGGCCGCCTGTTCGGCTCGGTGACCAACGCCGATGTGGCCGAAGGCCTGGTGAAGCTGGGCTTCTCCATCGCCAAGGCGCAAGTGCGCATGCCCAATGGCCCGCTGAAGGCGGTCGGTGAGTTCACCGTCGCTGTCGCTGCCCACACCGATGTGGTCGTGGAAATCAGCGTGCAAGTGGTGCGCGACGCCGAGTAAACTCCGGTGTCACTGACCGTCAGCGGTCAGACAGTCGAAAAGCCGATGCTGTCCGCAGTGTCGGCTTTTTGCGTTCTGGGGCGGCGGTTTATACAGCGCTGCCCCCAGGCTATCCACAGGCTTGTCCACAAGCCAGGCCTGTGGACGGCCCGGTCTTGATTGCCTCGCCTTGCCTTGCCCTGTTCAGCCCGCCCGAACCGCGACCCCTCCAGCCATCCATGAGCGCCACTTTCTCTCCCACTCCCTTGCCCGGATCCTCAGGTTCCTTGCCAGGCGGCAGCGCCGGCCGCGATGACGATGTGGCCCGCCTGCGCGTGCCGCCGCATTCGATCGAGGCCGAGCAGAGCGTGCTGGGCGGTCTCTTGATCGACAACAGCGCCTGGGACCGCGCCGGCGATCTGCTGAGCGAATCGGATTTCTACCGCTTCGAGCACAAGCACATCTACCTGGCCCTGGGCAAGCTGATCAATGCCGCCAAGCCGGCCGATGTGGTGACCGTGTTCGAGGAGCTGACCTCGGTCGGCAAAGCGGAAGAATGCGGTGGCCTGGCCTATCTGAATGCCCTGGCGCAAAGCGTGCCGAGCGCCGCCAATATGCGGCGTTATGCCGAGATCGTGCGGGAGCGCGCCGTGCTGCGCAAGCTGGTCTCGGCCAGCGATGAAATCGCCAGCGCAGCCATGAACCCGCAGGGCCGTGCGGTCAAGGAAATCGTCGACGAGGCCGAGGGCAAGATCTTTCGCATCAACGAAGAAGGCAATCGCAGCGGCCAGGGCTTCCAGAGCATGGACAACCTGGTGGTGGACCTGATCGACCGGGTCAACGAGCTGGCCGAGAACGGCGCCGAGGACGTCACCGGCGTGCGCACCGGCTTCTACGACCTCGACAAGCAAACCGCCGGCCTGCAGCCGGGCGACTTGATCATCCTCGCCGCGCGCCCCTCCATGGGCAAGACGGCGTTCGTGGTCAATATCGGCGAGAACGTGGCCATCAACGAGGGTCTGCCCGTCGTCATCTACTCCATGGAAATGGGCGCTGCCCAGCTGGCCTTGCGGATGGTGGGCTCGGTGGGGCGCATCGACCAGAGCCGGCTCCGCCTGGGTCGCTTGAACGACGACGAATGGGGGCGCCTGTCCGAGGCGGTGGACAAGCTCGGCAAGGCCCACATCTACATCGATGAAAGCCCGGGTCTGAGCCCGTCCGAAGTGCGCGCGCGTGCGCGCCGGCAGGCCCGCATCAGTGGCCAGCTCGGCCTCATCATCATCGACTACCTGCAGCTGATGAGCGGCAACGGCGGCGGCAATGAGGAAAACCGCGCCACCGTCATCGGCGAAATCTCGCGCGGCCTGAAAGCCCTGGCCAAGGAGCTGAAGTGCCCGGTGATCGCGCTCTCGCAGCTGAACCGCTCGGTGGAGCAGCGGCCTGACAAGCGGCCCATGATGTCCGACTTGCGCGAATCGGGCGCCATTGAGCAGGATGCCGACATCATCATGTTCATCTACCGCGACGAGTACTACACCAAGGAAGAGTGCAAGGAACCGGGCGTGGCCGAGATCATCATCGCCAAGCAGCGGAATGGCCCGGTCGGCACCATCAAGCTGGCCTTCCAGCGCATGCACACCAAGTTCGAGAACCTGTCGCCGGACTATGTCAGCCCGGTCGGTGACGAGTACTGAGTCGCGGCCGGTGAGCGCTTCCGACACCGGGGCGGGGC
>JAIXSD010000263.1 GCA_027484885.1 Rubrivivax sp. | reverse complement strand
TCGCCGAAATCGAACTCGAGCTTCCAGTTCTTGATCTCGTCGTCGAAGACCAGGGCCAGCTCGGCCGTGAAGGGCCAGCCGGCCTTGGACCGGAAGCCTTCCAGCGGGCCGATCTTCTTGTCGGCCAGGAACTGCTCCACCTCGTGCAGCTCGAAGCTGCGTCCGCCGGGGATCTTGCCGATGGAGAAGCCGCAGCCTTCGCCATCACCGGTCTTGCCGGTGCAGGTGAAGCGGCGGTAGTTCTCCTTGACCACGCCGCTGCACTTGGGGCAAGGCGTCTTCAGGGTGGCGTAGTCACCGGGAATGGTGTCGCGGTCGTATTCCTTGGCCTTTTGCACCACGCGCTCGGTCATGGCGGCGATCTTGGCCATGAACTCGTCGCGGTTCAAGCGGCCCTTTTCCATCTCGGAGAGCTGGAACTCCCAGTCGCCAGTCAGCTCGGGCTTGGTCAGGTCCTTGATGTCCAGGCCGCGCAGCAGGGTCATCAGCTGGAAGGCCTTGGCGGTGGGGATGAGCTCGCGGCCATCGCGCAGCATGTATTTCTCGGTCAGCAGGCCTTCGATGGTGGCGGCGCGGGTCGCTGGCGTGCCCAGGCCCTTCTCGGTCATGGCCGCGCGCAGTTCCTCGTCGTCGATCAGCTTGCCAGCGCCTTCCATGGCCGAGAGCAGGGTCGCTTCGGTGTAGCGGGCGGGCGGCTTGGTGGCCAGGCTCTTCACATCGACCGACTCGGTGCGCACCACCTCGCCCGGGGCCACGGCCACCAGATTGGCGTCGTCTTCCTGCACTTCCTTGCCGTAAACGGCCAGCCAGCCCGGCTTGACCAGCACCTTGCCATTGGTCTGGAAGTTCAGCTCCTTGCCGGCGGCCTTGACGGTGCTGACGCGGGTGGTGACCAGGAACTCGGCCGGCGGGAAGAACACCGCCAGGAAGCGCTTGACCACCAGGTCATAGAGCTTGGCCTCGATATCGGTCAGGCTCTTAGGCGCCTGCAGGGTCGGGATGATGGCAAAGTGATCCGAGACCTTGCTGTTGTCGAAGACCTTCTTGGTCGGCTTGATATAGCCCTCGTTGAGCGCCTTGCGGGCATGGCCGGCCAGTTCGCGCAGGGGGCCGGGCAGATCCTCGCCGGCAATCATCTCGGCGGTCTGCTTGGCCACGGCCAGATAGTCCTCGGGCAGGAAGCGCGAGTCGGTCCGGGGGTAGGTCAACACCTTGTGCTTTTCGTACAAGGCCTGGGCCAGGCTCAGCGTGGTCTTGGCCGAGAAGCCGAAGCGCGAGTTGGCCTCACGCTGCAAGGTGGTCAGGTCGTAGAGGCCACCACAGCTGCTGGTGGTGGGCTTGCTTTCTTCGCGCACGCTGGCCGGCTGGCCCAGGGCGGCCGCGGCGATGGCATCGGCCTCGGCGCGGTTCCAGATGCGGTCGGCGCGCGCTTCCGGGTCCTCGCCCTTCTTCCAGCTCGGGTCGAACCACTTGCCTTCGTACTGGCCGGCCTGGGCGTCGAAGACGCCGCGCACTTCCCAGTAATCGCGCGCCACATGCTTGCGGATCTTCTCTTCACGCTCCACCACGATGGACAGGGTCGGCGTCTGCACCCGGCCCACGGTGGTCAGGAAGAAACCACCGTCGCGCGAGTTAAAGGCGGTCATGGCACGTGTGCCATTGATGCCGACCAGCCAGTCGGCCTCGGAGCGGCAGCGTGCGGCATCGGCCAGCGGCAGCATCTGCGCATCGCTCTTGAGTTTGTCAAAGCCATCGCGAATGGCTTGCGGCGTCATGGACTGCAGCCACAGGCGCTGCACCGGCTTGTTGATGGCGGCCTTGGCCGTGCCGGCGTACTGCACGATCAAGCGGAAGATCAGCTCCCCTTCGCGGCCCGCGTCACAGGCGTTGATCAGCTGGGTGACGTCCTTGCGGCGGATCAGCTTGACCAGGGCATTGAGGCGGCCCTTGCTCTTGTCGATGGGGTTGAGGTCGAAGTGCGGCGGGATCACCGGCAGGTTGGCAAAGCTCCACTTGCCGCGCTTGACGTCGAACTCCTCGGGCGCCTTGATCTCCACCAGATGGCCGACGGCCGAGCTGACGACGTAGTCCTCGCTCTCGAAGTATTCATCGTGCTTGTCGAACTTCCCCGCCTTGGGGGTCAAGGCGCGGACGATGTCCTGCGCCACGGACGGCTTCTCGGCAATGATCAGGGTCTTGCTCATGATGATGATGAAGTTTTCTACTCGTCTATTCGCTGCCGGCCGAAGTCGCTGACTCCGGCCTGCCTACAATCCGGCCTCGCGCGCGCCCATGCACATACGTACCTGCACGCGCGCACACCCATGAATTCAATGTAACCACAACTTCCGATGACGCAAGCCGCTCGCAAAAAGTCTGCCCCGGCCTCGGCCCCGGCTGCCAAGCCCGCCCAGCCTGCCAAGGCCGCGGCCGGCAAGGGTCGGCGCATCCAGGTCCGCAATTCCGGTGTGCATGGGCGCGGAGTCTATGCGCTGGCGCCGATCAAGGCGGGCGAAGTCATCATCGAATACACGGGTGAGCTCATCAGTTGGGACGAGGCCATGGAGCGCCACCCCCACGATCCCAAGCAGCCCAACCACACCTTTTACTTCCACATCGAGGACGGCCGCGTCATCGATGCCCTCTACGGCGGCAACAGCTCGCGCTGGATCAACCACTCTTGCGAGCCCAACTGCGAGACCGACGAAGTCAACGGCCGCGTCTTCATCAAGGCCCTGCAAGACCTGTCCCCCGGTGAAGAGTTGTTTTATGACTACGGCCTCACCATCGACGAGCGCTACACCCCGAAGCTGAAGAAAGAGTTCGCCTGCTACTGCGGCAGCCCCTTCTGCCGTGGCACCATGCTGGCGCCCAAACGCTGAGTGATGTTCCGCCACCCATGAGCCTCTCCGAACGCAGCCATCTCGACTGGAAAGCCGAAGCCCTCTGGCAAGACCTGACCCCCTTGCTGCCCGGCATCAGCAT
>JAIXSD010000397.1 GCA_027484885.1 Rubrivivax sp. | reverse complement strand
GGGTTCTTGCCCTTGACATTGCTGTAGAGCAGCTCGTCCCGGCCCTGGTCCAGGCCGATGAAGATGATGCGGTTCTCGGGCCCATTGACGATCTTGACCCCGGGTGTGCGGGCCAGGTTCTCCAGGTCGCGCGGCGAGGGGTCGAGCACAAAGTCCACCTCGCCCGACACCAGGGCTGCGGTGCGGGTGGCATCGCTCTTGATCGGGGTGTAGATCACCTCTTGCACATTGCCTTCGATCTGGCCCCAGTACTTGGGGTTGCGCTTGAACACTGTCTTGCTGTCGGGCGCGCGGCTGACCAGCATGAAGGGCCCGGTGCCGTTGGCGTTGAAGGCGGCGTAAGACTCCTCCTTGGCCGAGAAATCCTGGGTGCGCGTGGCCTTGTGGGTCTCGGCCCAGCCGCGGCTCATGATGTAGATCGTGGCCAGATGCTGCAGAAAGACCGGGTTCACCTGCGGCAGCTTGAACTCCACCGTCAGCTCATCCACCTTGCGCGGCTCGCCTACCGCATTGGCATACATGGCGATCTGCGAGCTGGGCTGCTGGGCGCGCTGGATGGAGAAGACCACATCGTCGGCGGTGAAGGGCCGGCCGTCGTGGAACTTCACGCCCGGGCGCAGCTTCAGGCGCCAGCTCTGCGGGCCCAGTTGCTTCCACTCGGTGGCGAGCTGAGGCACCAGGTTCAGCTGCGGGTCGCGAGTGACCAGGAACTCGTAGATCTGGCCGTTGACGGTGTTGGTCAGGGTTTCGTTTTGCGCGTAGGGGTCCAGGGTCAGCGGGTCGCCGGCACTGGCCCAGCGCAGGGTTTGGGCCTGGGTGGCGGGCATCCAAGTCAGGGCGGCGCCCATCAGGCAGGCCAGCAGGGGCGATTTCATGGGGCAGACTCCGTGGGGCAACAACAGTGGCGAAAGGCGGTGCTCAGGCCCGCTCAAGAGGCAGGGCGCCGATGAGAGGGGGCGGCAGTGTACGCAAGCGGCGGTTTTTGCGCCGAGCTTGAGGCCAATGGTCGCAGCTTTGCCATTGCCAATGCGTCTATCGTCTTGCGAAAAGCTTCGTAGCCACGGAGACTGCCACCCGGCTTGAATGTCGTGCCCCGCCTGTTTGGCCTGTGCTTCAAGGGCGCCGCCGGCACCGCGTCCCTCAACAAACTTTGGAGTCGCCTCATGACACGTTTGACCGCCCAGGACTTCTCGCCCGAAATCCTCCGGCTTTTTGACCACTATGTGCACGGTGGCCTCAGCCGTCGCGGTTTTCTCGACCAGGCGCAGCGTGCCCTGGGCAGTGCCGCCGCGGCTACGGCCACACTGGCCGCCTTGTCGCCGCGTTTCGCTGCCGCCCAGCAGGTCAAGCCGGACGATGCACGCCTCAGCACCCGCTGGCTGGAGATCGATTCGCCCCAGGGCAACGGTCGCGTGCGTGGCTATCTGGCGCGGCCCGCTGGAGCCAAGGGCCGACTGCCCTCGGTCCTGGTGGTGCATGAAAACCGGGGCCTGAACCCGCATATTGAAGACATCACCCGTCGCCTGGCGCTGGACGGTTTCCTCGCCTTCGCGCCCGACGCGCTCTTTAATCTGGGTGGCTACCCTGGCGATGAAGACAAGGCGCGTGAGCTCTTCGGCAAGCTCGATGCCGGCAAGACCCGCGCCGATTTCGTGGCCGCAGCCCGTGCGCTGCAGGCCTTGCCCGAGGGCAACGGCCGTGTCGGTGTGGTGGGTTTCTGCTTCGGTGGTGGCATTGCCAACTACCTGGCCACCCAGCTGCCCGATCTGGCCGCGGCCGTGCCTTTCTACGGTGGCCAGCCGCCGCTTGAAGAGGTGGCCAAGATCAAGGCCCCGCTCCTGATCCACTACGCCGCCCAGGACGAACGCATCAATGCCGGCTGGCCCAAGTACGAGGCCGCGCTCAAAGCCGCCGGCGTGCCCTTCGAGGCGCACATCTACCCCGGCACCCAGCATGGTTTCAACAACGACACCACGCCGCGTTTTGATGCCGAGGCCGCCAAGCTGGCCTGGCAGCGCACGGTGGATTTCTTCAAGGCCAAACTGGCCTGAGGGATGGATGCCCTGGTCGCCTCGGGCAAGAGTCCGGGTCGGCAAGGGCAATCCGGGGCGGCGATGATGCGGACTCCTGAACCTCGAATGCTTGATAGCCCATGTCTGATCTGAGCTCCTTCGCCATCACCCGCAAATGGCCGGCCCGCCACCCCGAGCGTTTGCAGCTCTACTCGCTGCCCACGCCCAATGGCGTCAAGGTCTCGATCGCGCTGGAGGAGCTGGGCCTGCCCTACGAGGCCCACCGTGTCAGCTTTGACAGCCAGGACCAGTTCTCGCCCGAGTTTCTGTCCCTGAACCCCAACAACAAGATTCCCGCCATCCTCGACCCGCAGGGCCCGGGCGGCGTGCCGCTGGCGCTGTGGGAATCGGGCGCCATCCTGGTCTACCTGGCCGAGAAGCCGCAGGCGCAAGCGCTGCAATTGCTGCCCACCGATGCGGCCCTGCGTTATGAGACCTTGCAATGGCTGATGTTCCAGATGGGCGGCGTTGGCCCGATGATGGGCCAGCTGGGTTTCTTCCACAAGTTTGCGGGCAAGGACTACGAGGACAAGCGCCCGCGCGACCGTTACGCCGCCGAGACACGCCGCCTGCTGGGCGTGCTGAACCAGCGCCTGAGCGGCCGCCGATGGCTGATGGGCGACACCTACACCATTGCCGACATCGCGGTCTTCCCCTGGATCAACAACCTCCTGAACTTCTACGGCGCGGGTGAACTGATCGGCATGGCCGAGTTCCCCGAGGTGGCGCGGGTGCTGCAGGCCTTTTTGGACCGCCCGGCTGTGCAGCGCGGATTGCAGCAGCCCGGCGTGGCCTGAGCGCCACCCCCACCAAAGAGGGCCCTCTTTCGGGTTAGAGCGATTTCCTGCCGTGGCGCGCACAGTGCGCAGCAGCTCGCGGGCTTTTCCGCCGCCACTGCAGGAGATCCACATGCATTTCGAAGAAGTTGACGCTGGCGACTACCGCATCTACGCCGGCGCCATGAATCGCTTGCACAGCTATGGTTATGTGGCCGCCGTCGTGGTGATGCGGGTGCGGGGTGAGCTGCCGCGCCAGGAGGCCTACCGGGATGAGGCCCTGGCCGGCGGATTTGGCTGGTCCTCGCCGGCCGAGGCCCTGCG
>JAIXSD010000404.1 GCA_027484885.1 Rubrivivax sp. | reverse complement strand
TGCTCGTGGGCGACGGCCGCCAAGGCCGCCAGCAAGGCCGGATGTTACGAGAGACACTGCCCAGAACAGTGGCGCGCGAGCGACGCCCCTTTTAGGGGCTTGCACCACTGAGATTTTTCCTGATCGTGCCGGGCGCTTGCGGCGGGCGCTGGCGCTTCCTTTGTGCGTCAACCAAGGGACGAAAGAAAGAGAACTATCGCCTCAGTTGATCTTGTCCATGCGCAGGGCCGACACCAGGGGCGGCAGCACCGCCAGCTGGCGCAGCAGCTCGCCGATGCTGTCGGCGCCCGATTTGGCGCGGATGCTCTGGATCTGGGTGCGCACGGTGGAGATGGCCACACCCTGCCGTTCGGCCACCGAGCCGGGGCGTGCGCCCTGGCTCAGGGCTTTGAGCACCTCGGTCTCGGTGGGCGTCAGGCCGTAGCGCAGGGCGAACCACTGCGTGGCCAGCTCACCGCAGAGCTGGCGCCGCTCCAGCACCAGCAGCACGGCGGCTTGCGTGACGTTGCGGTTCAGCGGCACCACCACCACATTGCTACTCAGTTCGCCCTCACCCAGGCGCAGCAGGCAGCGCCGGCCTTCGTTTTCTGCCGCCAGCAGGGCGTCGTTGAAGGGCGTGCTGTCCTTGGCGTCGCGGCAGCGCAGCTGGTTGCCGCTGAGCATCAGCGGGTGTTCCTCATCGAGGCCGCGGCGCGCGGCCAGATTGCAATGCAGCACGCGGCCGGAGGCGTTGAGCAGCACCACGCCGTAGTCCAGCTCTTCCAGCACCAAGCTCAGCCAATGGCTGCTCAGCGATTCGGCCTGGCGGCGTTCGGTGGTGTGAGAGCGTGCTGGTGCGACCGCAGAGGCGATCGTGGCGCTGACGCTGGGCGAAGAAGAGGTGTCGGTCGACCACATGCCAATCTCCTGGCTTTGCTGCGTGCGCAGGGCTCGGAGGGGGCCGCCACACGCCGGGCTTCCAGCTTAGGCAGAGTGCGGGCGTGCAGACGGTGAATGGTGATCCGTGCTGATGTGAAAGATTCACGCATCGAGGTCACAAGTTATTGAAAAACCAAAGAAAAAGGCCCCGCAATGCGGGGCCTTGAGCCGGCCGAAACCGGATGACGCTAGGGGCGTGCTCAGTGCACGCCGTGCATCTTCTTCTTCATCCAGGGCGACAGGGCCATCAGCACCAGGCCGGCTGCAGCCGGGATCACGGTGAAGATCAGGAAGAAGGTGGACATCGAGTAGGTCGCGGAGATGTAGTCGATGTAGGCACCGGTCTTGCCGCCGATGAAGTTGGCGATGGCCGAGTTCAGGAACCAGACGCCGAACATCAAGCCCAGCAGGCGCGCGGGGGCCAGCTTGGAGATGTAGGACAGGCCCACCGGCGACACGCACAGCTCACCCATGGTGTGCAGCAGATAGGCCAGGCACAGGAAGAGCATGCTGACCTGGGCCGTCTTGGCGCCCGAGGGGATGCCGGCCGCGCCGAAGGCCAGGGCGGCAAAGCCCGAACCCAGCAGCACCAGACCGACGCCGAACTTGACCGGGCCGCTCGGGTTCCAGTGCTTTTCCCACATCTTGGAGAAGGCGGGCGCCAGGATCACCAGGAAGAAAGAGTTCAGCACGCCGAACCAGGTGGCCGGCACTTCGGACTGCGACATCGCGAATTCGCGGCCCAGCATCCAGATCACCAGGCCCCAAATCACGGCGAAGGCCAGCACCAGCAGCAGATTGCCCGTCATCTGGGTCTTGCCTGTGGCGCGGTGCAGTTGCAGCAGCAGCCAGGTCAGGATGGCCGCGGGGATCACGGTCATCAGCGAGTTGATCACCTTGAAGACCAGGCCGCTGGTGCCGACCAGGGTGCGGTCGGTGTAGTCGGCCGCAAAGATGGTCATGGAGCCACCGGCTTGCTCAAAGGCGAACCAGAAGAAGATGGTGAAGAAGGCGAAGACAAAGATGGCCTTCAGACGGTCGGCCACCACATGGGCGGGCGTGTCATCGGCTTCCTTGGCGGCGGCGGTCTTTTCCTTGCTCGGCGCGGTGCCGATGTCGCCAAAGATGGCCTGGCTGAAATAGAACTGCAGGGCGCCCAGGATCATGAACACGCCGGCCAGACCGAAGCCCAGGTTCCAGGACACCTTTTCACCGATGTAGCCGCACAGCGAGATGCCGAAGAAGGCACCGGCGTTCACGCCCATGTAGAACAAGGTGTAGCCACCGTCACGGCTGCCTTCGTTGTCCTTGTTGTAGAGCTGGCCGACGATGGCCGAGATGTTCGGCTTGAACAGGCCCGTGCCCGCAATCACCAGGCCCAGGCCCAGGTAGAAGGACGGGATGGTCTCGAAGAACAGCGAGACGTGACCGGCCGCGATGATGAAGCCACCCAGCACCACGGCGCGGCGGGTGCCCAGGTAACGGTCGGCCAGATAGCCGCCCAGGATGGGGGTGAAGTACACCAGCATGGTGTACCAGGCATACAGCGAGGTGGCGTCGGCGCGGCTCCAGCCCCAGCCGCCCTTGGCGGTTTCCGAGACCAGGAACAGCACCAGAAGGGCGCGCATGCCGTAGTAGGAGAAGCGTTCCCACATTTCTGTGAAGAACAGGACAAACAGGCTGTTGGGGTGGCCGAGGATGGTGTTGGGCCCCGCAGTTTGAATTTTGGTGTTCAAACGACTCTCCGTTCTTGGTCTTGATGGATGACGTGCCTCGTGCTGACCCATGTCCCTCAGGGGCCCACAAAAGGCAAACCGCCTGGAGGGTCTCTCCTGGCGGCTGCGGCCGCTATTGTCGCCGCGGCCTCTTGCCCGGCTTGTTCGGGTTCCCACCAGGGGCCGACGACCCGGGGGGTGTCTTTCAGCATGGGTTGATGCCAGATTGTCTGGAGTGGCTCCAGACATTTGCCGCTATGCTTGGGTTTTCAGCTTGGAACCGCCCGAAGCACGGGCCTGCGACCTCATGCGCATTGGCGAACTCAGCAAGGCCACTGGCGTGGACATCGAAACCATCCGCTTCTACGAGAAAAGCGGCCTGCTGCCCGGTCCGGCGCGCAGCGACAACGGCTATCGCGACTACGCCCACGCGCATCTGGAACGCCTGGCCTTCATCCGCCACTGCCGGGCGCTGGACATGTCGCTGGCCGATGTGGCGCAGCTGCTGGCCAGCCTGGACACCGAGGACGCCGAGCAGCTGGCCCAGGTCGACGGCCTGGTCGAGGCCCAGCTGGCGCGGGTGCGCGCGCGGCTGGCTTCCATGCTGGCGTTGGAGCAGCAGCTGGTGGCCCTGAAGGCGCGCTGCGATGGCCGCCACCACCTGCACCCGCATGCGGCCGGCAGCCAGGCCTGCGGCGTGCTGCAGGAGCTGGTGGCCGCCGCCCACGGCGAAGCCTGTGCCTGTCACGAGGCACTGTTGAAGCCATGAAGACGACGATGCGCTGCCTGATCCGCCGGCTGGTCTTGTGCATGGCTGTTCTGGCGAGCGGGGCTCAGGCCGGCGAAATCTGGAAATGCCAGCAGGACGGCCAGGTCCGCTACTCCGACCGCCCCTGCCCGGCCCAGGGCGACACCTTGTCGCCACGCGCGCTGCAGCCCAATGTGGTGGCGGCCGAGCGGGCCGCATCGGGCGCTATCACCTCGCGCCTGGCCGGCAATGTCTGCCCGGATGACATCGAGATCGCCGCCATGGAAACCCGCGCCACCGCCAGCAGCCTGGGGCCGGCCGAGCAGGGCTTTCTGCGCGAGGAGGCCGACCGGGCGCGCCAATGCCGCCAGGGGCGCGCGCGCTACAGCGCGGCCGATTGGGCCTTGAGCCGCCAGGCCCAGGCCGACCAGGCACGCCCGGCGGAGGCCGCCGAGGCCCGCCGCCGCGCCGCCGCCATGCACCGGGCGGCGGAGCTGGCCGCGGGCGTGA
>JAIXSD010000171.1 GCA_027484885.1 Rubrivivax sp. | reverse complement strand
TTGTACTGGCCCGAGCCCATGTCGAAGACATACTGCTGGCCGGTGGCCGACACCGCCGGGTTGTCGAACTCGATCTGGAAGCTCAGGGTGTAGCCGTGGTGCGGCTCCAGCTTGGCCCACATCAGGCGCTTGCCCTCGCCCTGGCGCACTTCCACGGTCTTCTTCACACGCAGGAACTTCTTGGCCGCGTTCTGCTGCTCGATGCCGGCGCTCTGCAGCAGGTAGACAAAGCTGGCGGCCGAGCCGTCGAGGATGGGCACCTCATCGGCGTTGATGTCCACGTAGAGGTTGTCCAGCCCCAAGCCGGCGCAGGCCGAGAGCAGGTGCTCAATCGTCTGCACCTTGGGCGCCCCCGGGTCGCCGCCGGGGCTGATGGTGGTGGCCATGCGGGTGTCGCAGACCGTGTCCGGGCGCACCGGAATATCCACCGGATTGTTCAGGTCGACACGGCGAAACACGATGCCGGTGTCGGGGGCCGCTGGGCGCAGCACCAGCTCCACACGCTGGCCGCTGTGGATGCCGACGCCGACCGCCTTGGTCAGCGCCTTCAGGGTTCTTTGTTTCAGCATGCCCCGATTGTCGGCGATCAGGGCGCGGCTTGCTGGCCTGGGGCTGCTAGCGCCTCGCCGGTGGCAGCACGCTGCACCGGCAGGCGCAAACTCAGGCGCGTGCCCTGCCCAGGACTGGACTCGATCTTCAGCGAGCCGCCCAGGCGCTGGGCACGGCGCTGCTGGCTCTTCAGACCACGGCCGCGCTGGGCCGTGGCGAGATCGAAACCGTCACCATCATCCTCGACCCGGATCTCGACATGGCTGCCCTGGTTGCGGGTGACCATGCGCACCCGCGTGGCCCGTGCATGCTTGAGCGCATTGGTCAGCGCCTCCTGCAGCAGGCGCAGCACATGCAGGGCGTCGGGTGGCTCCAGCCAGGTCAGCGGGGGCAGGTCTTGCACATCCCACTCAAGGCTCAAACCGCCGATCTGCAGGCGCTTGCCCAAGCGGTAGCGCATGGTGGCCAGCAGGGACACCAGGTCATGGCCGACCGGCTCCAGGGAATCGATGACCAGGCGCAAATCGTCCACGCATTCGCGCAGCACCTCGACCACCTTGTCTTGCTCCATGCGGCCCTGCTCCACCGCCACCATGGCCGAGAGCAGGGACGAACCCAGGCCATCGTGCATGTCCTGCATCAGGCGCTGGCGCTCGAGCAGCAGAGCCTGCTGGCGCTCGGCCTCGCGCAGGCGCTCGTGCTGGGCCAGCAACTCATCGCTCTGCTGCTGCAGGCGCTGGGCCTGGCAGGCATTGAGCTGCTCCACCTCTTCCAGCGCGCCGATGTAGCGGCGCTGCACGGCATACAAAAAACTGGCCACGATGATGAGGGTGGCAAAAGGCATCAGGTAGATGTGCTCGGGCCAGGCCCAGCCCGCCAGCAGGATCACATCGTGCACACCCAGGGCGAGGCTGAGCGCCAGGCTGATCGCGATCAGGCGCAGCTCCCGGCTGCCCTCGCGCAGCGCCACCACCGCCACAAACACGGTGCCAGCCACGCTGACCAGGGCATTGATGGACTGCTGCCACACCGGGTCTGGCGCCAAGCCCCAGAGCGGCATGGTCAACACACTGCCCGCAGCCACCAACAAGGCGACACCGCGCTCGAGGCGCGGAAACTGCCGCCGCGCAAAGCGCAGGGCGAACAAAAAGGTCAGCAGCATCACCCAGGACATGGAGGCATGCGTCATCCACCAGAACCATTCCAGGCCCAGAGGCGTGCGCGGCAGGTTCAGGTGGTAATGCAGATTGCGCACCAGCCAGGCCACCGAGGCCAGCGCGAACAGCAGATAAGCCGGCTCCGAACGGCGCCGCACCCACAGCGCCAGCGAGAACATGCCCAAGGCCACCAGGGTCAGGCTGATGGCTTGCGGCACGCCGATCTGCATCATCCAGCGCTTGCGCGGCAGGCTTTCCAATTGCTCACGCGAGCCCAGCCAGACGGTGGAGACCGAGTAGAAACTGTGGCGCACCACCGGCACCGCCACCACCAGCTCGATGCTGCGGTCGTGGTGCAACTCGGTCAGCGCCGGCGGGAACAAGGCCCACAAAGGGCGCACCCATTGCTCGCGCGCACCGTATTGGTTGTCGAAGACCTGACGCCAGCCCTCATCGGTCTTGACCAGCACCGCCGCGGCCATGGACACCAGGCGCGGGGTGTACAGCGCCACGCTGGTGGGCCAGCGCCCCTGCGGCGGGGCATAGCGCAGGCGGTACCAGCGCATCTCGTACTCGCGCGGCGTGCCCGGCGCGGCCGGAGCGGCGCTGGCCGTGCGGGCGCGCACATCGGGCAGGGCCACGGTGGCCCAGGCGGCAGGATCGGCCGGCGGCTGCAGATGCGCCGGCAGCGTGCCGTGCGTGCCCTCCATCGAACGCAGCGCCGCCCACCAGGCCTCCACATCGGCACGGCTCCACACGCTGACCGCCAGCTCGGCGCTGTGCGCCTGCTCGCCACCGGCGCTGGGGGGCAGGTCTTCGAGCGCCAGGGCCTGCACCTGGGCCTGGGCAGGCAGCAGCAGGCAAACCCCGGTCAGAACCAGCCAGAGGGCGCGCAGCACCCGCATGCGCGGACCCCAGGCCAACACGGAGCCCAGCCGCTCGATGCGGCGCCAGAGGTTCGAAAACACAAGCAGTGGGGGCATGCCCGGCAGCCTCTCTTCTCTTTCAACGGGGCTCGGTCGAACCTGGGGTTTCGAAACCACCCCAGGTCGGCGAAAGGCTGGAGCATGCCACAGGCCATTGAGGCACAGCCCCCGGATTGATGCGGGTGCGGGCTCGCGGGCTGCGACAGGCGACGCGCTCGCTGCCGCGCCGCTTCCTGGCATAAAAAAACGGACCCCGCGGGGTCCGTTCAATTCGGTGTCATTGCCTCAGACGGCGGGCACCCGAGATCGGGAGCCTGTCGCCCAAAGCCAGCGGCGGCGGGCCGTCAGCCCACCCTTCAATCGATCAGTCGGCTTGCTTGCGCAGGAAAGCCGGGATCTCGATCTCGTCCATGCCGTTGGAGGACAGGGCTTCGACCTTGGTCGCCGCAGCCATGCGGCCATGGCGCCAGACGCTGTGCGAGCCGCCCAGATCACCGCCGAGGCCCGAGGCCACGCCGGTGCTGATGCCACCCATGCCGCCCAGTGCGGCCCCGCCGGCTTGCGCCACGGTGGCAGCGCCTTGCTGCATCTTGACGTGGTCAGTCAGGACCGGCACGTCGTAGGTGCCCGTGCGCAGCTGGGTTTGCACCTGCTGCTGCACCACCTGCAGCGGCGCCTGCTGGCGGGCACGCTGCGAAGACAGGCCGGTGGCGATCACGGTCACGCGCAGGGCATCGCCCAGCGATTCGTCGTAGGCCGTGCCGTAGATGACGTGCGCGTCTTCCGAGGCGTAACGCTTGATGGCGTTCATCGCATTGCGGGATTCGCTCAGCTTGAAGTTGGCGCGGCTGGCCGCAATCAGCACCAGCACGCCGCGCGCGCCGGACAGATCGATGCCTTCCAGCAGCGGGCAGGCCACGGCCGCTTCGGCGGCCTTGGCGGCGCGGTCCGGGCCGCTGGCTTGCGCCGTGCCCATCATGGCCTTGCCGGGTTCGCTCATCACCGTCTTGACGTCTTCAAAGTCGACGTTGACCAAGCCGGGGATGTGGATGATGTCGGAGATGCCGCCCACGGCGTTCTTCAGCACGTCATTGGCGTGCGCGAAGGCTTGATCCTGCGTGACATCGTCACCCAGCACGTCGAGCAGCTTGTCGTTCAGCACGACGATCAGCGAGTCGACGTTGGCTTCCAGCTCGGCCAGGCCGGCGTCAGCCGCCTTGGAGCGACGGCCACCTTCGAATTCGAACGGCTTGGTCACCACGCCGACGGTCAGGATGCCCATGTCCTTGGCCACGCGGGCGATCACGGGGGCGGCGCCGGTGCCGGTGCCACCGCCCATGCCGGCGGTGATGAAGAGCATGTGCGCGCCCTGGATGGACTCGCGGATGCGTGCTTCGGCTTCTTCCGCCGCAGCCTTGCCCATCTCAGGCTTGGCGCCGGCGCCGAGGCCGGTGCTGCCCAGCTGCAGGAGCTGGTCCGCCTTGGATCGGTTCAGGGCTTGGGCATCGGTATTGGCGCAGATGAATTCCACACCCATCACGCCCTGCGCGATCATGTGGTCCACCGCGTTGCCGCCGCCGCCGCCAACACCAATCACCTTGATTTGGGTGCCTTGGTCAAACTCTTCGATCATCTCGATCGCCATAATCAATTCTCCTTGAGCAATTGTGCCGCTGCTAAGCCCGAAAAACTATAGGGATGACCCTTTTT
Source organism: Rubrivivax sp. (assembly GCA_027484885.1). Taxonomy (GTDB): domain Bacteria; phylum Pseudomonadota; class Gammaproteobacteria; order Burkholderiales; family Burkholderiaceae_C; genus Paucibacter_A. Next base: position 1,799 of record JAIXSD010000171.1, on the reverse strand, counting down.
TTTGATGCGCTGCCGTTGTTTTCCGACAGTTAATCGATCACTGCCTTACCCCAGCGGTAAGCAGATGTGAATTTCAGAAGTTACCCAGGAACCAATCCTTGGCCCGGCCGAACAGGGTTTTCATCGAACCGGCCTGCTGCGCCGCCTTCAAACCCCGGGTGCGGGACAGGCGGGCCTCTTCCAGCAAACCCATGACGGTGGCCGAACGCGGGTTGGAAACCATGTCGAACAAGGCACCGCCATAGGTCGGGTTGCCGCGCCGCACGGGTTTCAGGAATATGTCCTCGGCGAGTTCCACCATACCGGGCATGACCGCCGATCCACCGGTCAGCACAATCCCCGAGGACAGCAGTTCTTCATACCCGCTCTCGCGGATGACCTGATTCACCAGCGAGAATATTTCCTCGACTCTGGGTTCAATAACGCCGGCAAGTGCTTGTTTTGAAAGCATTCGAGGCGCGCGATCGCCCAGACCGGGTACCTCGACCTGGTCGGACGGATCGGCCAGCATCTGCTTCGCCACGCCATATTCGACCTTGATTTCCTCGGCATCTTTGGTCGGCGTGCGCAGGGCCATGGCGATATCGCTGGTGATCAGATCGCCGGCGATGGGGATGACGGCGGTATGGCGGATCGAGCCGCCGGTGAAGATCGCCACATCGGTGGTGCCGGCGCCGATATCAACCAAGGCAACACCGAGATCACGCTCGTCGGCGGTCAAGGCAGCCAAACTGGAGGCGCTGGAATTCAAAACCAGCTGGTCCACTTCCAGGCCGCAGCGGCGCACGCACTTGACGATGTTTTCCGCCGCACTTTGGGCGCCGGTCACGATATGGACCTTGACTTCCAGGCGGCCGCCGCTCATGCCGATGGGTTCTTTGACCTCATGGCCGTCAATCACGAATTCCTGCGGCTCGACCAGCAACAGGCGCTGGTCGTTGGGAATATTGATGGCTTTGGCGGTTTCCACGACCCGGGCCACATCGACCGGCGTCACTTCCTTGTCACGCACGATCACCATGCCGGTGGAATTCTGGCCGCGGATATGGCTGCCGGTGATGCCGGTATACACCCGGGAAATCTTGCAGTCGGCCATCATTTCGGCCTCTTTCAAGGCCTGCTGGATCGATTGCACCGTGGCGTCGATATTGACCACCACACCGCGTTTCAAACCATTCGAGCTGGCCACGCCGAGACCGGCGATGCGCAATTCACCATTGCCCAGCACTTCGGCCACCACGGCCATGATCTTGGCCGTGCCGATATCGAGCCCAACGACCAAATCCTTGTATTCCTTGGCCATGCTTGTTCTTCCTTCAGTTTCTTATGGTTCCGGTGCTGCCTGCGGCGGGTTTGGCCGCGGCGGCTGCCGGTTTGTTGGATTTGACGGGTTTGGCGACGGTGGAATAGCCCTGCAATCGCACGGCATAGCCATCGGCGTGACGCAGATCGGCGGACAAAAGCGGCGCCTGGAAGCGTGAGGTCAGCTGGGTCACCGTGCGCACCAGCTGCGCGTAGCGGGCCAGCACCTCGTCTTCCTCGCCGCGGCCCAGCTCGATCACTGCGCCCTTGTCCAGGGTGATGCGCCATGAGCCGCGGCCGGACAGGTCGAGCCGGTCGATGCTGTCGTCCATGGCGCGGCTGGCTTGTTGCAGGCGTTGCCACATATGCAGCATGCTGGCCGCCGTGCCGGCCGGGCCGGCCAGCACCGGCAGGTCTTCGTCCTCGACATCGCCGAGGTTGGCCTGAAATACCTCACCGAAGCTGTTGACCAGGCGGCGCTCAACGGTGGCGTCGCT
>JAIXSD010000202.1 GCA_027484885.1 Rubrivivax sp. | reverse complement strand
GGTGCCTTCAGGCAGCTGAATCTTCAGCGCCTGGCCCTGCTCGTCGGTGATCTCCAGTGCGTGCTGGTGGCTCTGCGCCTCGTCCAGCTTGACGACAGCCGCCCGCTTCAGCAGGGCCGACGCCAGGCCCTGGCCGCCGGGCAGGCGTTTGGTGATGAGGAGAGGTGGCAAAGATGTGTGTGGGGCGTTCATTTGGAGGGTGCGGTTGTGGCGCTGGAATTGGTTCGTGCCCTCCAATGTAGCGAACTTGCGAGTGCGACCCCTGCAAAACCCTGAGCGGCTCGGACCGTTAATTTCGTTACAGTCGCGCCGGAAAAAGAGTTGCTGGTTGGGCTTCCTCTGATCTTTTTGATTTGGAACGGACACCCCGCTGCGTACGGTGCCGCCGCGGACTGCGGATCGCCGGCTCAAGTCAAAACCTGAGGGAGCTTCTATGTTTCAGTGGCTGAAAGTGCGCCAATGGGCGCTTTTTTTGTTGGTGGCTTCATTGGCTGCATGCGGCGGCGGGGGCGGAGGAGGGTCTTCAACCGGTGCGGTGGTGGTCAGCCCCGCTGAGGCCCCCGTCGCTCGCATCAGCGCGTCGGGCGTCAATGCTGACGGCGATGGCGCCATGCGCGGCGGCGTCAATGGCCTGATCACTTTCGACGCTTCGTCCAGCACCGCGGCATCCGGCTCCGTGCAGAGCTACGCATGGGTGTTGAACCAAATGCCGGCAGCCAGCAAGGCGACTCTCAGCGGCCTCAATCAGAAAGTCGCGAGCTTTACGCCTGACGTGCCTGGCAAATATCAAGTCACTTTGACGGTGAGCAGCAGCAGCGGTCAAAGTGTCAACAAGACTCTGGACCTGTTGATTGCAGAAGCGCCGCCGGTGGCGAACATCGTGGTCTCCGCGGTCTACACCGGCGCGACTGCCCCGGCTCAAGTTGCTCCGATCGATGCCACGGTCGGCAGCGTGTTTACCCTGGACAGCTCGCAACTGAAAGCGGCTGACGGAAGCACGGTCACGACGACGTGGACCTTGGAACAGCAGCCGGTCGGCAGCCTGGCCAAGTTGCAGGGCAGTGGTTCTCGTCAGCAGTTCACCCCTGATCTGATGGGGCACTACATCCTGCGGGCACGGGTTCGTGACAGCTACGGCAATTTTTCGGACGCGCTCTATACCCTGCGGATGGTCTTTGCTCCGCCGTCCACCTCGACCATGGTTGTGGCGCCGAACTTCACTGCGAGCCCTGTCGAGCAATCCACCATCGACACCACGCTTGGCACCAATTTCCTGCTCGACACATCGAGTCTGCAAGCAAGCGATGGCAGCGCAGTGCGAACCACCTGGACAGTGATGGAACGTCCTGCAGGCAGCACGGCGGCCCTGTCCGGTACGGACCCCAGGTCGCAATTTCGCCCGGACCAGCTGGGCATGTACAAGCTCTTGGCCCGTGTAGAAGATCGGCGCGGGGCGTACTCAGAGTCCATCGTGCCCATCCATGTTCGCTACATGGCCCCGGCTACCGCCAGCATTTTGGTGAACAGCAGCTTCAGCGGCATCAGTGTCAACCAGCCAGCGATTGCGGCTTCGCTGGGCTCGGTGTTCACCTTGGATACTTCGAACGTGCGAGTGGCTGATGGCAGTCCTGTCAGCACATCGTGGCAGATTCTCGAGCGGCCGGCTGCCAGCCTTGCCGCGCTCGGCGGCTCCGGGACGCGCTATCAGTACACACCCGATGTGCTCGGGACCTATCGTCTCAAGGTCCGCGTTCAGGATGTGCGTGGCGCCTGGGGGGAGTCGGTCTACACGCTGAACGTGCTCAACTTGCCGCCTGAAGCCAATGTGAGTGTCAATACGACACCGGTCGCTGCCATCTCCTATGGCAGCGCGCGTGTTCAAAGCGGTGCAACGATGACGCTGCGTGGCGGTGCCAGTTTCGATGCTGACAACGATGTGTTGAGCTACAGCTGGGCCTTGACCAGCGCACCGAGTGGCAGCGCCGCGCGACTGAGTTCCAACTCGTCTGTCGACACGGCCATCACTTTCGACCTTGATGGTGACTACGCAGTTCTTTTGCGGGTCACAGACACTCATGGCGCCTATTCCGATCGGCAAGTGACGGTTCGAGTGGGAGATGGCCCGCCGGTTGTTGTCTACGACCACAACAACTGGACCACCTTGGTGGGGGCCTCCGCCACGGCCAACGCCGGGTTCAGCTACAGCCCGCAGAACCGCAACCTGACCTATCGCTGGACCTTGGATTCCCGTCCGGTGGGGTCAGCGGCCACCATTGCAGATGACAGCCTGGCTCAGTTGGCGTTCACGCCGGACTTGCCCGGAACCTATATCGCCTCGGTCGTGGTCAGCGACGGCATTTTGAGGAGTTCTGCCAGCTTCACGGTCCGTGCCTTGGCATCCGCAAGCCGAACGACGGAGCTGGGCTTCAAGCCACTGGAGGTGCGTTACAGCAGGGGCCTGGATCAAGTGGCCCTGATCAGCGCATCGCCGAATGTGTTGACTTTTGTCGATGCGTTCACGGGCGTGACGCGTTCGGTTCCTTTGCTGGCAACGCCCACCGGGCTTACCCTGAGTCCGGACGGACGACTTGCCCTGGTGCTGTATGGCTCAGTCGTCGATCTGTTTGATGTGTCCAGCGGCAATCGCATTCGCTCAAGCAACACCCTCAGCGTGCGCAGCCAGGCACTGATTTTGAACAGCGGCGATGCCTTGCTCTATGGCGGTGATCAGTGGAGCGGTGTGCCTGGACTGATCAACGCCCGCACGGGTGAAACGCGGTCCTTGTCGGTTACTTACGCGGCGGGCACGTTCTGGGGCACTGCACAGCAGGGGATCTTCGCAGACAAGCTCAGCACGGCGTTTACCGTGTCGGGAGGCTTGTCCCCATCCAAGCTCACCTATCTGAAGGTGTCACCCACCGATGCCTCGGTGGTGCTCGGTTCGGGTGATTGGCCGTACCACGGGGATTACAACGCGGACTATCCGCTCGCCTTCAATAGCGCTCAGTCGCTGGTGTTTGACCGCCAAGGTTTGGCTGCACGCACATCGGATCTTCGATTTGCGGGTCGAATCGACTTGGGTGGCCGTGTGGGCGAAAGTACCTCGTTGCGGAGCGTTTCGGCATCCAGTGATGACGCAGAGCTTTTGGCCATGAAGGGCATCTGGTCATCGTGGGACAGTTCGACCTTGCCGAGCAGCTACTACTTGATTGATCCTGTGCTTTTGTTGAGCAAGAGCACCTTGGACCTGCCCACAATTGGTGGACAACAGTCTTACGGCCTGGCGCTGTTCCACAGCGCGGCGGACCGTCATATCGGCATTGTGCAAACTGGCGGCGCAGATCAATCGGCCACGGGCAAACGCTTCTGGGTGTTCGCTCGCTGAGCTCGCGCATTGAGTGCGCGGGCTTGCGACCTGGGACGCCGCCGAAGGCAACTGAGTCCGGCCTGTCGGATTTGACACGCCGGACTTCAGTTGGGACTCAATCCTCGGGCGTCGGGCAAATGGTGCAGACCACCGCATCTCCAGTCACGGCCCGCGAGTGACTTTGCGCCGAGAGGGGGCTTCAGAAATCCACTGCCTTGGTCCGCAAGCCGCGGGCGATCAGGGTGGCATTGATCAGCTGGGCTTCTTCACGGCTGGCGAAGGGCCAGACGGCGGGGCGCCAGCCTTCGGGGGTCTGGAAGACCTGGGCCTGGGTGGCGCCGCCCTTGTTGGCGGAGATGGCCACTTTCATGCGCTCCAGCATGGCTTCGGCCTCGGCCTTGTTGGCGCTGACCGGGCCGACCAGGGCGACGACGGTGGCTTTGCTGATGCTGCTGCTGCTGCCACTGCCGCTGTTGGCACTGCCGCCGCGTGCGCTGCCGGCATTGGCGCC
>JAIXSD010000353.1 GCA_027484885.1 Rubrivivax sp. | reverse complement strand
CGGGCCGGCGGCATAGCTGAGCACGCCCACGCCGATGGCGGCGTACATCATCCAGCCGGCGCTGGACAGGCCCCAGATGGTGTTGGTCAGCACGGCCGAAGCCAGACCCAGCAGCACCAAGCGGGCGGCCGACACCCGTTTGAGGATGTGCTTGAGCAGCACGCCCTGCACCAGCACCGCCATCACGCCGACGGCGAACAGGGACAGGCCGTTGTCCTTGGGGCCCCAGCCGAATTTGTAGGTGGTGTACATGACCCAGCTGCTTTGCAGAATCATCTGCGCCAGGCCGCTGAGCGCCAGCACATAGACCAGCGGGCCCACGCCTTGCAGGTCGCGCACGCGGCTGAGGGATTTGAAGGGGTTGGCGCGGCGCCAGTCGAAGGCGCGGCGATTCTCTGGCTTCAAGGACTCGGGCAGCACGAAGAAGCCATACATCCAGTTCAGCACGGCCATGCTGCCGGCCACATAGAAAGGCAGGTGCAGGTTGATGTCACCGAGCAAACCACCCAGCACCGGGCCCAGGATGAAGCCCATGCCGAAAGCAGCACCCAACATGCCGAAGCGCTTGGCACGCTCGGCCGGCGGCGTGATGTCGGCCACATAGGCATTGGCCACGGCCGCATTCGCCTGCATGGCGCCCGAGAACAGGCGCACCACGATCAACATCCACAGCGCATCGGCCATGGCGGTGACAAAGAAGCTCAGCGCCAGACCCGAGAAACCGATCAGCATGACGCGGCGGCGGCCGTAGCGGTCCGACAGGCCACCCAGAATCGGCGAGCCAAAGAAATTGGCGATGCCGAAGGCAAAGGCCACGGCCAGCTGGGCCAGGGTGTGCTCGGACGGGCTGCTCGTGAAAGTGCCCACCAGCGGCGGCAGCACAGGGATGATCAGGCCGATGGAGATCATGTCGATCAGCACGGCTATCAGGATGAAGCCCATACCGGCCGAGCGGCCCTTGCTGCCTTCTGCTGGACCACTGCCTTCTGTCATCACTCGCTCGCTCAATCGATGTCCTTGCTTACTTGCTCGCTGGCTCTCACGGCTTGAAGCCGCATACGAAGAAAGGGGCCGCGGCCCCTTTCTTGAAGTTCACCGGCGCCCGGCCTTGCCCTGAGGCTTCGGCGCCGGCGGCGGGACTTCGACCCGCCTCACTCGGAACGGTAGTTCGGTGCTTCCTTGGTGATCTGCACATCGTGGACATGGCTTTCGCGCATGCCGGCCGAGGTGATCTCCACGAACTCCGCCTTGTTCTGCATGTCGGCAATGGTGGCGCAACCGCAGTAGTGCATGGAGGCCTTCAGGCCGCCGGCCATCTGGAAGATGACCTGCACCACCGAACCCTTGTAGGGCACCTGACCTTCGATGCCTTCGGGCACCAGCTTGGAGGTGTTGGGGTTGTTGGCCGAGGTGTCCTGGAAGTAGCGATCGGCCGAACCCTTGGCCATGGCGCCCATGGAGCCCATGCCGCGGTAGCTCTTGTAGGAGCGGCCTTGGTACAGGATCAGATCGCCAGGCGCCTCTTCGGTGCCGGCAAAGGCGCCACCCATCATCACGCAGTCGGCGCCCGCGGCGATGGCCTTGGCCAGGTCGCCGGAGAAGCGCACACCACCATCAGCAATCACCGGCACGCCGGTGCCGCGCAGGGCAGTAGCGACGTTATCGATGGCAGTGATCTGGGGCACGCCCACACCGGCAACGATGCGGGTGGTGCAGATGGAGCCGGGGCCGATACCGACCTTGACGCCGTCAGCACCGGCTTCCACCAAGGCCAGAGCTGCCGCGCCGGTGGCGATATTGCCGCCGATCACGTCGACGCCGGGGAAGTTCTGCTTGACCCAGCGGACGCGCTCCAGCACGCCAGCGCTGTGGCCGTGGGCGGTGTCGACGATCAGGGCATCCACGCCGGCCTTGACCAGCATGGCCACGCGCTCTTCGGTGTCATCGCCGAAACCGACGGCGGCACCGACGCGCAGCTTGCCTTGGGCATCGCGGGCGGCATTGGGGAAGCTGGTTTGCTTGGTGATGTCCTTGACGGTCATCAGGCCGCGCAGCTCGAAGGCGTCGTTGACGACGACCACGCGCTCCAGCTTGTGCTTGTGCATCAAGGCCTTGGCCTCTTCCAGCGAGGCACCTTCCTTGACGGTGACCAGGCGCTCGGCCGGGGTCATCATCTCGCGCACGGCCAGATCCATGCGGGTCTCGAAGCGCACATCACGGCCGGTGACGATGCCGACGACGCGCTTGCCTTCCAGCACCGGGAAGCCCGAGACGCCGTGCTGGCGCTGCAGCTCCACCACTTCACGCACCGTGGTCGAGGGCGTGATGGTGAAAGGCTCCAGCACAATGCCCGACTCGTAGCGCTTGACACGCGCCACTTCAATGGCCTGCTGCTTGGCGCTGAGGTTCTTGTGAACGATGCCGATGCCACCCTCTTGCGCGATGGCGATGGCCAGACGCGCTTCGGTGACCGTGTCCATGGCCGCAGAGACCAGGGGCAGGTTCAGGTGAATATTGCGGGACAGCCGGGTGGCGAGGGAGGTGTCGCGAGGCAACACGTGGGAGAACGCTGGCACCAACAAAACATCATCGAAGGTGAGCGCTTTTCCTAAAAGGCGCATGAGGGAAGCTCCAGACGCAAAGCGGCATTATACGGAGGACCGGCCCTGCTTTTCCCGCGCAGGGCTGTGACAGGCCGAATTTGCGCAAATTGACGCAATTTTGTGAGCCCGGTTTCAGGGTGCCCAGGGCTACACTTTGCCCATGCATACGCCCTGGCTTGCCCCCTCATTTCGATCGATTTCAGCGCCGACGACACCGCACCTGTGGACACGAGCCCTGGGCCTGACCGCGCTGCTGCTGTGCTGCGCCCTGCCCGCCCACGCGCAATGGAAGTGGCGCGACGCCAGCGGGCGCATGCAGATCAGCGACCTGCCGCCGCCGAGCGGCACGCCGGAGAAAGACATCCTGCAGCGCCCCGCGGGCTACAAACCGCCACCGGTGTTCGTCATGCCCTATGCCAGCAAGGCGGAGGGCGCCGCCAGCGCAGCGGCCGCAGCCTCGGCCAACGCCCCCAGCAAAGCCGATCTGGATCGCCAGGCGCGCCAGCGCGAGCAGGAAAAGCTCGAGAAGCAGCAGGAGCGCGAGGCGATGGAAAAGCACAAGCAGCAAGAACGCCGCTATGCCGAGCAAAAGCGTGAGAACTGCAGCCGTGCGCAAGAAAACCTGCGCATGCTGCAGGACGGCATGCGCATCAGCCGCCGCAATGAGCAAGGCGAGAACGTCATCATCGACGACCGCCAGCGCGCCGAGGAAATCCAGCGCACCCGGGCCATCGTGGCCAGCGACTGCAGCAGCAACTGAGCGCCGACAGGCGATCCCAGCACCGCCCACAAGAAATCAACGGCTGGTCTTGCCCGCCAGCGGCCGATGGCGCGAGACGATGCGCTCGCCCCGGTCCTTGTAACGCTGCCGACGCGCCTCTTTCGGATCCACGGTCAGAGGCCGGTAGACCTCGATGCGATCCCGCTCGCGCAAGACCGTTTCTGCCGGCTGCTGCCGTCCCCAGATGCCCAGCTTGAACTCCGCCAGCCGCACCTGCATGGGCTGAAACTCAGCACAGGCTTGCAAGGCTTGGCCCAAGGTGCTGCCCTGGGGCACTTGCAGGTCGAATCGGTGCACCGTGCCCGCTTGCGGGCTCCAGACCAGCTCTACCGAGATCAAGGCTGGCTGACCCTCGAGACCCTCGGCAGGCTCAGCGGGGGCCATAGACACTTTCAGCCCGCTGCACAAAGCGATCGACAAAGGTGTTGGCGATGCGATCGAACACCGGGCTGACCACCGCCTCCAGCGCGGCGCTCGAGAAGGCATAGCGCAACTCGAACTCGATCTTGCAGGCCACGGCCTCGGGGCTGTCGCTGCCGGGCTTTTGCAGGGGGTGGAAATGCCAGACACCATCGAGCGAGGAGAACGGGCCGTCGACCAGGGTCATGCCGACGCTGCGATCGGTCTCGTGGGTGTTGCGGGTGGTGAAGGCATGGCGCACGCCGGCGTAGGACAGCGACAGGCGGGCCGTCATGGCATCGCCCTGCTGCTCCAGCACCTCGGCGCGCTCGCACCAGGGCAGGAACTCGGGATAGCGCTCGACACCGACCACCAAGTCATACATCTCGCGCGGCGAGTACCAGAGCAGAACAGACTTCCTAACGTGTTTCATAGCGCTTCATACAATGGGCGGATTGTATTGGCGCGCCCAGGCCCGCCCAAGCCGACCCGGCCGCCCACCCAAAAACGAGTTTCATGTCCACTGCTGCCTCTGCCCATCACCACGGTTCACGCCCGCCCCCGAAGGCCAAGCCGGCCGTGTCCAGCGCCCCCATCGCCGAAAACCGCCGCGCCCGTTTCGACTACTTCATCGACGAGCGGCATGAATGCGGCATCGTGCTGGAAGGCTGGGAGGTCAAAGCCATACGCGCCGGCCAGGTGCAGCTGACCGATGGCTATGTGCTGATCAAAAACGGCGAGCTCTTCCTGATCGGCTGCCGCATCAACCCGCTGCGCACCGCCTCCACCCACGTCAGCCCCCTGGCCGACCGCACCCGCAAGCTCCTGATGAGCAAGGGCGACATCCGCCGCCTGATCGGCAAGGTGGAGCAGCGTGGATTCACCCTGGTGCCGCTGAACCTGCACTACAAGGGCAGCTTCGTCAAAGCCGAGATCGGCCTGGCCAAGGGCAAGGCCGAGCACGACAAGCGCGACACCGAGAAGAAACGCGACTGGGAACGAGAAAAAGGGCAGCTCATGAGACACGCGACAAAGTCGCGG
>JAIXSD010000477.1 GCA_027484885.1 Rubrivivax sp. | reverse complement strand
CGGGCCGGGTCGATGATGCCGGCCAACTCCAGCTGCATCAGCGCCATATTGACCAGGCCGTGCACGGAAGGCCGCCCGGTTTCGAGCACGTAGTGCGCCACGCTGCGGTAGAGCGGATTGCGCTGCAAATACAGCTCACGCAACTTTTGCAAGGGGTCCCGCACCTGAAGCAGCGGGCGCTGCGTGTCGTGGCGCAAGCGTCGGAACAACTCTTCCGGCGTGGAACGAAGATAGAGGACAGTGCTGGCTTGATGCAAAAGCTGGCGATTGGCCTCTCGCAGCACGATGCCACCGCCAGTGGCCAGCACGAACTCTCCCTCTCGTGCCAGCAACTCGCTCAGCACCTGCGACTCGATGTCTCGAAACGCGGCTTCACCCGAGCGATCAAAAAAAGCGCGAATCGGCTCCCCGATTCGCGCTTCGATTTCCGTGTCGCTGTCGACAAAGCGCACGCCCAGCTGCCGCGCCAGCTGCCTCCCGACGGTGGACTTGCCACCGCCGGGCATGCCGACGAGAGAGATCACAAGGCGAGCCGCGCTCATGCGAACAAATCACGCATCAGTTCGGGCTGGAGCAGCTGGCAGCTTGACCGTAAGGGCTGATGACAAACGGAGGGGTTCCTTCCGCCTTGATCACATCCACAGGAACGCCGGTGTACTGCTCGGTACCTTTGAGTGTGAACAAAGTATCGCCTTCAGACGCAATCCGACCGAAGAAAGCCGGCGGACTGACCACACCCGACGCGCTGACCCGGATCGCAAACTCCGTCCAGCTGCCGTAGCTCTGCGGATATTCGATTCGCATCACCGCCAGGCCGCTGGAATCGGTCCGAGTGCTGCCGACCATGGTGATGGACACATCCGACTTGCGCGGATCCAGCTGACCATTGCCGTTGATGTCTTCGCCGGTTTCGATCGTGCCATTGCGGAAACCCTTGCCGGCCGAGCTGTCCTCGGACAGGCACTTCTGGGTGACAACCTGAATCCACTTCTTCAAACCGAGGTCATAGAAGTAGAAGCCCTTCTGATAACTCGGCAGATCAATCAGCGGTGCCACTTGCACATCGGGCTTGGGATTGCCCGCGGAATCCACCACCAGAACGGTGAACTCCAAGAAGTAGGTCAGCTTGTTCGTGCCCGTGCCAATCAGCGCATTGGTACCGATGGACACGGACACCGGCTGCTCCACCACCGTCAGAGACACGGTACGCAGTCGGTCTGCCGGGCAGGCAGCAATGGTCTCGACCGTGTCGGTCTTCGAGAAGCAGGCGTACACCTTGACCTGGTCCGTCGGGCTTGGACGTTGGCCCGCCACAAAGCTGGTCACCGCCACACCGGTTGCATCGGAGATGATGATTTTGTCGTTGCCGGAACTGATAACGCCATCGGTACCGGAGTTGTTGCTGCCAAAGCCAATGCGTGCGCGCACATTCGGAACCGGCTCGTTCTTGTCGCTGCGGAACAGCAGGCGCAACTCAGAACGGTTCTCGCTGCTGCCCACAAGATTGACCGCCACGACAGCAGGAGCGGCCGTGAACGTCGCAGAACCAATGGTGGTGGCCGCAGGCACATCAGAAACGGTGGCATCGATTTGCACCGTGCTCTTGACCGAGGCACCGCCGGCCGTGGCCGAGATCTCGGTCGGGCCGTTGCCGCTGGCCTTGTAGCAGTAGGTGTACTTGCCCTTGGTGTCGGTGATGGCATCGCCCGGAGAGGTCTTGCCTGGGCATGCCACGGCAAAACCCTGGCTGCCGCCCACCGAGACGGCCACCCCATCCATCGGGTTCACATTGACGTCGGTCAGCGTGTACTCCACCGCACCCACATCGCCATTGCGCAAGGTGGCCGGCAAGAGCTGCGCTTGCAGCTTGGCGCCTGTCACCTTGAACGAAGCCCGGCGCACCAGCGCATCGCTGGTGGCCGTCACGGTCACGGTGCGGTTGGAGCGATCGGCACCCACCAAAACCGAAGCCTTGGCGACGCCGTTTGCATCGGTCACCAAATTGCCAGGCACCAGCACTGCATTGCTGTCCACCGAGAAAGTCACCTTGATGCCGGGAACGGCATTGCGCAAAGTGTCCACCGCCGTGACCACCACATCGACAGGCTCGCTGCCGGCATTGCCCACCGTGTTCTTGCTCAGCGTCATGGTCAGATCGCTGGCCTTGGGCACGATGGACACGGCTTCGATGACGTCGAAGCTGATGGTTCGCACCACCGTACCGCTGGTGGCCTGCACTGTGATGGCGCGATTGGTCTTGCCCTTGCTGGTCACCAAACTGATTTCAGCCGCCAGCACACCCGAGGTGGCGTCGGTGGATGTCTTGCCGAATGCGTTGACGATGGAGCCGCCGGCGACCGGGTCGACCAGCGCCAGCGAAACCGGCGAGCCACCGATGGCGCTGTTGAAGGCGTCCACCGAGGTCACGCTCAGCTTGGCGACTTGAGTGCCGTCGTTGGGCAGGGTGACCTTGTCCACGACCAGTCGCAGGTCGGCCACCTTGCTGCCGTTCACGCTGTCCACCACATCGAAGCTGGCGGTCTTCTTGACCGAACCCGAGCTGACGTTGAGCTTGACGGTTCGGCTGGTCTTGTCGGTGATCTGCACCACCGCCGTGATCTTGCCGGTGTCCTTGCTGGTCACTTTGGCGGAGGGGGTGACGATGGAACCGCTGTCCACTTCCACGGTGACGGGTGTTTCCACGCCGGTCAGGGCCGCATTGCCCGTGGTCAAGGCCGTGATGGTGAAGGTGACGACCTCAGCCCCCGAATTGGGCACCGAGGTTTTATCCGCCACCACAGCCAAATCGGCCAAAGTGCTTGGCGTGCTGGGATTGGTGCCGGTGCCCGGATCAAAGACCGAGGTCCCTGCCCCGCCGCCACCACCACCACAAGCGACCAGGGCCACACCGAGCAGCATCGCGCCCGCCGCTCGCCACGCTTGGCGCCAGGAAGGTCGCGCCCACACCATGGATGTACTCATTTCTGCAAACTCCTGCATGGCAGCGCCGCCGCGGCGGTCGCTGCCTTCTCCCGATTGACTAAGTTCCCGCCAACATGTCCATCAACGGACCGGCGCACGCTCGCTGACCACCTTGGGGGTCAGGAAAATCAAGAGCTCGGTCTTGCTCGAGGTGCGGCTCTTGTTCTTGAACAGATTGCCCAGGTAGGGGATGTCGCCCAGCACCGGCACCTTGGATTCGTCTTCACGCTCATCCTGGGTAAAGATGCCGCCGATCACCACGGTGCCGCCGTTCTCCACCAAGACCATGGTTTTCACATGCTTGTTGTTGATGGCGTAGCCCTGGGGGGTCAGCGTGCCGCGGCTGTCCTTGTTGACATCCACGTCCAGAATCACATTGCCTTCCGGCGTGATCTGCGGTGTCACTTCCAGTT
>JAIXSD010000312.1 GCA_027484885.1 Rubrivivax sp. | reverse complement strand
GCGGCGTCGAGCGCGGCGGCCATGGGCGCGCAGCCGTCCAGCAGCTCGCTGCCCCAATCCTGCAGCGTGCGGCTGCCGCCGTCGGGGGTTTGCAGGCGCAGGCCCGGCTCGCGGCCGCGGGCGGCCACCAGGTGCTGGTTCTGGCCCAGGGCGCGGATCTCTTCGGGCGTGTCCGGCGGGCTGTCGCTGAGCAGGCAGTGCAAGAGGAAGACGTCGAGAAAACGCACGGTGGGCGCGGCGATGCCCACCGGCACAAAGGGATCGAGGTCCATGCAGCGCACCTCCACATACTCGACGCCGCGTTCGCGCAGCGCGTGCAGGGGGCGCTCGCCCGAGCGGATCACGCGTTTGGGGCGGATGGTGCCGTAGAACTCGTTCTCGATCTGCAGCAGGCTGGTGCTGAGCTGGTTGTAGTCGCCGCCGGGGTTCTGCACGCCGATGGCTTCGTAGGCCGGATAGGGCCGGGTCAGCGCCTCCTGCAGCGAGGCGGCATAGCTTTCCAGGCTGTTGTAGCTGACGGCGAGCGAGGCCTGCGCGTCGCTCTGGTAGCCCAGGCGGCCCATGCGCAGCGAGGTGCCATGCGGCATGTAGAGCGAGCCACCGCCCAGCGACTGCAGCTCATGCTGGCGCCCCTGCACAAAGCTGGAGCACAGCGCCGGTGAGGCGCCGAAGAGGTAGAGCAGCAAGAAGGAGTGGCGGCGGAAATTGCGGATCAGGCCGAAGTACTGCTCGCTGCTGACGCCGGGCAGGGACCAGTTGTAGTGGATGCCCGAAATCGTCTGCATGCGTCGGCCGTAGCGCTGGCCCAGGCCCATGCGGTAGACGCTTTTGCTGCGGCCGACATTGGAGTGGCCATAACGGCCCAGGGGGATGGTCTCGTCGGTGGGCAGGCCGCAGGGCATGGAGCCGACCCAGAGCCGCTCTTCCTCGCTGCTTTGGCCGCAGCAGCTCATCTCGTGCAGGGTCTGGTAGACGGCCTGGTGCACCTCGGTCAGCTCCTGCAGGCAAGACTCGACCCCGGCGTGCACGCCGGTGATCAGCTCGACCTGGGATTCGCTGAAATCGGTGGTGATGTGCGGGTGCGTCAGGGCCGAGCCCAGGGCCGCCGGGTGGGGGGTGAGTGCCAGCTGGCCGTTCGGGCGGGCGCGCAGGCTTTCCTTCTCGATGCCGCGGCGTATGCCCAACAAGTCAGCCGCGCTCAGTTGCTCCAGACGCTTGTTGGTTTGGCTGTTCATGCTGTATGTCCCCGATCACCCTCTGTGCAATCGCGCACGGTAACAGAGCGAGCTGAAACTTGTCTTGTCCGGGGACATGTGTCTTTTGTGCTATGCCCACCCTGCCGGGCCTGGCACCTCGGGGACAGGCCGAGGGGCCGGCCCTGGGTGACACTGGCGGCTTCGCCACCTGCCGCGTCTGGATGCCCGATGCATTTCGATCACAGCCCCAAGGTTCTGGCCCTGCAAAGCCGTTTGCAGGCGTTTTTCGAGCGCCACATCGAGCCGCGCGAGCGCGAGTTCTTTGCCGAGATCGAGGCCAACCGGCGCGCCGGCAACGCCTGGCAGCCCACCCGGCTGGTGGAGTCGCTCAAGACCGAGGCCCGCGCCGCCGGGCTGTGGAATCTGTTCCTGCCGCGCTCCAGCCGCGCGCCCGAGGGGCTGAGCAATCTGGAGTACGCGCCCCTGTGCGAAATCATGGGCCGGGTGTCCTGGGCGGCCGAGGTCTTCAACTGCTCGGCGCCCGACACCGGCAATATGGAAACCCTGGAGCGCTACGGCAGCGAGGCCCAGAAGGCGCGCTGGCTGGAGCCCCTGCTGCGCGGCGAGATCCGCTCGGCCTTTTTGATGACCGAGCCCGAGGTGGCCTCCAGCGACGCCACCAACATCGAATGCCGCATCGAGCGCGAGGGCGATCACTACCGCATCAATGGCCGCAAATGGTGGTCCTCGGGCGCCGGTGACCCACGCTGCGCGGTCTACATCGTCATGGGCAAGACCGACCCCGCGGCCGAGCGCCATGCCCAGCAATCGATGATTCTGGTGCCGGCCGACACCCCCGGCATCACGGTCAAGCGCCCGCTCAGCGTGTTCGGTTACGACGATGCGCCGCATGGCCATATGGAAATCGAGCTGCGCGATGTGCGCGTGCCGCTGGACCACATCCTGCTCGGCGAGGGCCGCGGTTTCGAGATCGCCCAGGGCCGCCTCGGCCCCGGCCGCATCCACCACTGCATGCGCAGCATCGGCGCGGCCGAGCGGGCGTTGGCGTTGATGTGCCAGCGCGCCGCCCAGCGCGTGGCCTTTGGCAAGACCCTGGCCCAGCAGACCGTCACGCAGGAGCGCATTGCCGAGGCGCGCTGCCGCATCGAACAGGCGCGGCTGCTGACCCTCAAGGCCGCCTACATGATGGACACCGTGGGCAACAAGGGCGCCAAGGCCGAGATCGCCATGATCAAGATCGTCGCCCCCAATATGGCTTTGCAGGTGATCGACTGGGCCATGCAGGTGTTCGGCGGCATGGGCGTCAGCGAGGACACGCCCCTGGCCATGATGTGGGCCCACCAGCGCACCCTGCGCCTGGCCGATGGCCCGGACGAGGTGCACCGCAACGCCCTGGCCAAGCTGGAGCTGGCGCGCTACCTCCAGACCCAGGCGCCTGTGCCCGACATGCCGGTCACGCGCGGCTGCTGAGCCCTGGCTGGGGCCGCGGCCCCGGGTTTTCCCGGCCCCCCAAGGGTGGGCTGGGCGCTGCGGGCGGGCCTGGGTACGCTGCGGCCTCCCATGAAGTCCTACAACCCCGATGCCGCCATCCGCTGGCTGCCCCTGACCGTCGTCCTGGCCCTGGCTTTGCAGCTGGGCGTGTTCTGGGTCGACCAGGCCAGCGAGCCCGACCCGCGCTGGCTGCCCGGCCTGGCCGAGCTGAGCCTGGGCTTCAATCTGGTCCTGGCCCTGCTGGCCACCCTGGCCCTGCGCCGCGCCCGTGAGCGCATCCGCGCCGCCAACCGCAGCCTGGCCGAGGCGATTGATGCCCTGCCGGCCAGCGTCGAGATCTTCGATGCCGACGACCGCCTGGTCGCCTACAACCAGCAGCTGGCCGCCAACTACCCGCATATGGTGCCGGACTTCCAGCGCCACGCCAGCTTCGAGGAGCTGGTGCGCCGCTCGGTGCGAGAAGGCGCCATCCCCGCCGCCGTGGGCCGCGAGGAAGCCTGGCTGGCCCAGCGCTTTGCCGACCGCGCGCGCGGCCAGGAGGCCTTGCTGCAGCGCCTGAGCGATGGCCGCTGGCTGCGCATCTTCGAGCGCCGCACGCCTTCGGGCGGCATGGTCGGCGTGCGCCTGGACGTCAGCGACCTGATCCTGGAACAGCAGCGCCTGGCCGCCAGCCAGGCCCATCTGCAAGCCTTTGTGCGCGCCGCGCCGAACGGCGTGCTGACCCTGGACACCGAAGGCCATGT
>JAIXSD010000058.1 GCA_027484885.1 Rubrivivax sp. | reverse complement strand
TTGCCGAAGGAGGTGATCACCCCTTGCTGGCCTTCCTGCACGATGAAGAAGCCGCTGCCCAGCCAACCGACCAGCACCACACCGCCGATCAGCAGCGCGCCAACGCTGGCGCTCTTCATATCGGGCTGGAAGTTGTTGCCGCCGCCCGAGTCGCCGTTGTTGTTGCCACCATTGCCGGCGGGCTTGCCGCCGAACATGCCGGACAGCTTGCGGTTGAAATCGCGCCAGAGCTCGTCCAGATCCGGCGGGCCGTCATTGCGGCCGTTGTTCAGCAAACGCCCTGCCCTCCAGTTCTGGGGCCACAGGCCGCGCAGCAAAGCGGCAGCCGCGGCCGCCAGAGGCTTGATGCGGCCGGCAGCGGGGCTGCTCATCACGGGCCGCTCGGGGCTCACGCGCTCGTAGGTGTTCATGCTCATGCCTGTGTGGGATGGGTATCGGCAGGGTCGCCTGTGACGGCGTCTGCCAGCGGTTGTTCGGAGTCGTCGGAATCCAGGGATGCCAAATCCCCCCCCGCATCTGGGGTGAGATCGGGGGAATTCAAGTCGGTCGGGCGCTGCGCCAGCAAAGCCTGCACGATCTGCTCGCGCAGCACATCGAGGCCGCTGCCATCGAGCGCGCTGACGAAGACACGCGGCACCCGCGCACCGACGCTGCCATCGCTCTGGCGCTCGATCCAGTCCATGCCGCTGCGTGGGCGCTGGCTCTCTTCCAGCATGTCCTGCTTGTTGTAGACCAGGATCTGGGGAATGTGGTCGGCGCCGATTTCCTCCAGCACCCGCTCCACTTCCAGCATCTGCTCTTCCAGCACGGGCGAAGCCGCATCGACCACATGCAAGAGCAGGTCGGCATCGGCCGCTTCCTGCAAGGTGGCACGGAAGGCCTCGACCAACTTGTGCGGCAGGTCGCGGATGAAACCCACGGTGTCGGACAAGGACACGCTGGTGCCGGCCTGCTCCAGGTAGAGCGATCGGGTGGTGGTGTCCAGCGTGGCGAAGAGCTGATCGGCCGCGTAGGTGCGCGCCTTGACCAGGGCATTGAACAGCGTGGACTTGCCGGCATTGGTGTAACCGACCAGGGACACGCGGAACACGCTGTTGCGGGCGCGGGCGCGCTGCTGGGTGCTGCGCTGGCGCTGCACCTTCTTGAGCTTTTCCTTGATGGCCTTGATGCGGTCATCGATCATGCGGCGGTCCAGCTCGATCTGGGCTTCGCCGGGGCCGCCGCGCATGCCGATGCCGCCGCTCTGGCGCTCCAAGTGGCTCCAGCGGCGCACCAGGCGCGTGGCCAGGTACTGCAGACGAGCCAGCTCGACCTGCATCTTGCCTTCATGGCTCTTGGCGCGGGCGGCAAAGATTTCCAGGATCAAGGCCGTGCGGTCGGCCACGGGCACGCCCAGCACGCGCTCGAGATTGCGCTGCTGCGCCGGCGAGATCGCCTGATCGAACAGCACGGTGTGGGCCTGGTGCATCTGTACCAGCAGCTTGATCTCATCGGCCTTGCCCGAGCCGACAAACAGCGCCGCATCGGGCGACTGGCGGCGGGCAATCACCCGGGCCACCGGCGTGTCGCCGGCGGATTCGGCCAGCAAGGCCAGTTCGTCCAGGGTGGGATCGAAAGTGGATGCGAACGAAGACTTGGCGTGGCGGCCGAAATCAACGCCCACAAGAATGGCACGCGCCGCCTCAGAAGGCGGCGACGTGTGGGTGGAGTCAGCGGAACTCAAGGTGTGGGCAAGGGGCAAAAGCCCAGGTTTCAGTGCGCTTCGTCAGCGCTGTCGGCGGTGTGGAAATTCACCGCACGACCCGGCACCACCGTGGAGATGGCGTGCTTGTAGACCATCTGCGTGACCGTGTTGCGCAGCAGAACCACATACTGGTCAAACGACTCGATGTGACCTTGCAGCTTGATGCCGTTGACCAAGTAGATGGACACCGGCACATGCTCCTTGCGCAGCAGGTTCAGGAAGGGATCTTGCAGGAGTTGGCCTTTGTTGCTCACGATATGCTCCGTGTTGTGAGAGGGATTTGGAGGGAACGGCGTTCACCTTAACACAGGCCGGCCGCCATCGCTGCGGCCTGGGAGACAGGCTTCAGCTGTCTTTGTCGCTGTAGGGATTCTTCGAGGAACGCATCTCGATGCGCATGGGCGTGCCGACCAGCTTGTAGTGGGCGCGGATGCGCCCCTCCAGATAGCGCTTGTAGACCTCGGTCACGCCTTCCAGCGAATTGCCGTGCACGATCACCAGAGGCGGATTCATGCCGCCCTGATGGGCATAGCGCAGCTTGGGACGGAAGTGCCCGCTGCGTTTGGGCGTTTGGTGCTCCACCGCTTCCTGGATCAGACGCGTCAGCACCGGCGTGGTCATCTTGCGGTAGGCAGAGGCGTAGGCATCGGCCAGCGCCCCCCACAGCGGGCCCAGGCCCTGGCGCTTGAGCGCCGAGATGTTGTGAATCGGGGCGAACTTCAAAAACGCCAGGCGCTGCTCGATCGAGCGCTGCAGCTGCTCGCGCTGGTAGCTGTCGATCGCATCCCATTTGTTGACGGCCAGCACCACGGCGCGGCCGCTTTCCAGGATGTAGCCGGCAATGTGCGCGTCTTGGTCAGACACGCCTTGCGTCGCATCGAGGAGCAGCAGCACGACGTTGGCATCAGCAATCGCCTGCAGGGTCTTGACCACCGAGAACTTCTCGATGGCTTCGAAGACCTTGCCCTTGCGCCGCAAACCGGCGGTGTCGATCAGCTGGAACTGCTGGCCATTGCGCTCGAAGGGCACGGCGATGGCGTCGCGCGTGGTGCCCGGCATGTCGAAGGCCACCAGGCGCTCTTCACCCAGCCAGGTGTTGATCAGCGTGCTCTTGCCCACATTGGGGCGGCCGGCCACGGCCAGGCGAATGACGCCGTCGTTCTCGGGTGCAGCCTCTTCGTCTTCCTCAAACTCGAAGGGCTCCAGCACCGCTTCCAGCAGGCTGCGAATGCCCTGGCCGTGCGAGGCCGAAATCGGGTGCGGCTCGCCCAGGCCCAGCTCATGGAACTCACCCAGCAGGGGCGAATCGCTCATGCCCTCGGCCTTGTTCACGGCCAGGAAGATGCGTTTGTTGGCCTGACGCAGGTAGCGGGCAATGTCGCTGTCCTGGGCCGAAAGACCCAGGCGCACATCGACCACAAAGACCACGGCATCCGCCTCGGCCACGGCCTGACGGGTCTGCTTGGCCATTTCCTTGACGATGCCGGTGGTGCTGTCGGGCTCGAAGCCGCCGGTGTCAATGACGATGAACTCACGATCACCCAGGCGACCGTCGCCATAGTGGCGGTCACGCGTCAGGCCGGCAAAGTCGGCCACGATGGCGTCGCGGCTCTTGGTCAGGCGATTGAAGAGCGTGGACTTGCCCACATTGGGGCGTCCGACCAGGGCGATGACGGGTTTCATATTCTTATTGTTCTCACTGCTAGGGGTTCAAAGCCGGCCGGAGCCGGGTCTTACTCAGGTCGCAAGGCGTACAGCCCGCCATTGCGGGTGGCCACCAGAATGGTTGTGCCCAGGGCCACGGGGGCGGCCTGGATGGCCGAGCCGTCGGTGGGCAGACGCAGCTGCGTGCGGCCGTTGTCCAGGGCCAGGAAATGCACCTGGCCTTCGAAGTCGCCGACCACCACATTCTTGCCCACCACCAGCGGCGCGCTCAGGCGGCGGTGCTGGAACTGATCGGCTGTCCACATCACATCGCCATTGCCCAGGCCCCAGGCGGTGATGCGATCCGAAGCGTCAGCCGCCACGACGGCGGTGGCACCGCCACCGATGCCGTTCATGCCCCCGAAATTGCGGCTCCAGAGCGCGCTGCCGCGCTCGGCGTTGACGCAACCCACGGCGGACTGGAAGGCACGCGCGCAGATCAGGTCACCCTGACGCACGGCGGGCGCCACCAGATCGGCCAAACGCTCAACTTCATTGGTGCCACGCGGGCTGGCCACGCTGGCCTCCCAGCGCACCGAGCCGCGCAGCGGATCGACACCCGCCATGCGCGGGCCCTGGCCGACGATCAAGGTGTCCTTGAAGGCGGCCAGCACACCGGGCTGGGCCAGGGTCAGGGGCTCGCCGGGGCGGCGCAGATTCCAGAGCAGGCGGCCGTCGAGGGCGTCGAAAGCCTGGACCTGGCGGTCCACGGTCAGCACGAAGACGCGCTCGCCCGCCACCAGGGGTGCAGCCAGCACGGCGCTGGGCAGGGGCTTGCGCCAGAGCACGCGGCCGGCCTCCAGCACCACCACCTCGTTCTCTCGCGTCACCACGGCGGCGAAACGGCCGTCCGAGCCGACGCCGGCGCTGAGCTTCTGGCCCACATCCACACGCCAGGCCGAGCGGCCATCGCTGGCCTGCAGGGCCTCGACCACGCCGCCGCTGCCGGCGACCACGAACTGGTCGGCCACGGTGGCAATCGAGAGCGGGAATTGCACCGAATCGATGCGGCTGTTCCAGACCACGCGGCCGGCGATCTCGGGCGTCAGCGTTTCCAGCGGCGTGGGCTTCGGTGCGTTGGACGAGCCGAACAGCGAGCAGCCCGACAAGCCGGTCAGCACGGCCGCGGCGGCCAGGGCCAACGCACCCGCGCGCAGGCGGGACGCGCCCGAGTGCAGCGCCGTCGTCTTCAGCGCGCCGCTCACTTGGCCGCTCCTTGGCCGGCGGCCACTGCTTCTTCCACCGGCGGGGCCACGCCCAAGGTGCTCAGCTTGGCCTCGATCAGGCGGCGGTAGTCCTGGTTCTTGTCCATGGCGGCATAGGCTTTTTGGTACTCGGCCTTGGCCAGATCCGGCTTGGACTGCAGCACCAGCAGGTCACCGCGGCGGTCGGCCTGCAGGGCTGCGAAATCGGGCGACTTGATCGCATCCAGGGTCTTGGCGGCCTCGTCGTACTGCTTGGCGTCGAGCTGCAGACCGGCCAGGCGCAGGCGAGCAACATCACGCACATCCTCTTGCGAAGCGCTGCTGGCCGCCCAGCTGAGGCTGGCACGGGCCGCGTCGGCCTGGCCCTTGTCGAACTGGGCCTTGGCGGCCTGCAGCGCGGCTTGGGCGGCGTAGGTGGTGCTGGGGTAACGCTCTTTCAGATCACCGAAGACGCGGCCGGCTTTTTCAGCATCACCGGCCTGCACGGCACGATCCAGCTCGTCGTACATGGCTGCGGCCTTGCTGGCCTGGTCACGCTGGTACCAGTTCCAACCGTTCCAGCCGGCATAGGCCGCCAGGGCGATGGTCAGCGCCCAGGTGATCAGATTGCCCCAGGTTTTCCAAAAAGCCTTCAGCTGGTCCAGCTGTTCTTGTTCTTCGAGATCGAGATGCGACGCCATGAATGAAAGATTCTCGG
>JAIXSD010000136.1 GCA_027484885.1 Rubrivivax sp. | reverse complement strand
TTGGTCGTCGACGACGACGCCCGCATCCGCGACCTGCTGCGTCGCTACCTGACGCAAGAAGGCTTTGAAGTCCTGCTGGCCGAAGACAGCCGCTCGCTCAACAAGCACCTGACCCGCGAGACCGTGGACCTGATGGTGCTGGACCTGATGCTGCCCGGCGAAGACGGCCTGACCATCTGCCGCCGCCTGCGTGCCGCCAGCGACAACACGCCCATCATCATGCTGACCGCCAAAGTCGAAGAGGTGGACCGCATCGTCGGCCTCGAAGTCGGCGCCGACGACTACCTGGCCAAGCCCTTCAACCCGCGCGAGCTGCTGGCCCGCATCAATGCCGTGCTGCGCCGCCGCCCGGCGCTGGAAGCGCCCGGCGCGCCTTCGAAGGAGCCGATGACGGTGACCTTCGGCCCCTTCGAGTTCGACCTGGCCCAGCGCCGCCTGGCCCGCGACGGCGAGGTGCTGCCTCTGACCACGGGCGAGTTCTCCATGCTCAAGGCCCTGGTGCGCCACCCGCGCCAGCCGCTCTCGCGCGACAAGCTGGCCCAGCTGGCCCGCGGCCGCGATTTCGAACCCTTCGACCGCAGCCTCGATGTGCAGATCTCGCGCCTGCGCAAGCTGTTGGAAACCGACCCGACCCAGCCGCGCTACATCCAGACCGTCTGGGGCGTGGGCTATGTCTTCGTGCCCGATGAAGCGAACTGAATGATGACGAGGGCCGACGGCCTGCCGACTTGACCGCCCCGCACCCCGACCTCATGCCCAAACCAGAGTTCGCTCTGAATCTCTTCTGGCGCACCTTTGCCCTGCTGGCCCTGCTGCTGGCCGGCGGCGTGCTGGCCTGGCAACAAACCTTCAAGGTGCTGGAGGCCGAGCCGCGCGCGCTGCAGGCCGCGCAGCAGCTGGCCGGCCTGGTCAACCTCAGCCGTGTCGCGCTGGAGGGCAGCGATGCCATCAACCGCGTCACCACGCTCAAGTCGCTGGCCCGCAGCAACACGGTGCAGGTGCGCGTGGCCGAGGACGCCGACCGCTGGCAGCCCTACGACATCAACACCTTTGCCCGCCGCCTGGTCACCGAGCTGCGCCAGAGCCTGGGCCCGGACACGGTGGTGGCACGCAGCGTCAACGAGGACGAAGGCCTGTGGGTGCGCTTCAGCATCGGGCCCGATGCCTACTGGCTCAAGACCAGCGCCGCGCCGGTCTCGGTCAGCCTCTCGGGCAAGGGCTGGTGGCTGGTGATTGCGCTGATCGCCAGCGTGCTCGGCTCGGCCGCCATCACCCGCTTGATCAACCAGCCGCTGCGCGCGCTCAGCGAGGCGGCCCACCGCATCCGCGAGGGCGAGTACGACTCGCGCCTGGATGAGACCACCCGCACCAGCGAGATCCGCGACGTCAACACCGGCTTCAACCGCATGGCGCGCGAGCTGGCCAAGGTGGAGGAAGACCGGGCGGTCATGCTGGCCGGCATCTCGCACGACCTGCGCACGCCCCTGGCCCGCCTGCGCCTGGAGGCCGAGATGAGTGTGCCCGATGAGCAGGCCCGCCAGTTCATGGCCCAGGACATCGACCAGCTCGACGCCATCATTCACAAATTCATGGACTACGCCCGGCCCAACGAGCTGCGGCGCGAGCCCCTGGAGCTGGCCGCGGTGGTCGAGCGCGAGGCCCAGGCCTTCCGCTGGCCCGACCAGATCCGCATCGCCGTGGCCCTGCCCTCGGGCACCAAGGTCTGGGCCGACGAAACGGAACTGGCGCGCGTGCTGCTCAACCTCTTCGAGAACGCTCGCCGCTACGGCCATGCGCCCGATGTGCCGGCCCTGGTGGAAGTGACTTGCACTCAAAGCGGCCCCTGGGTCACCCTGCAGGTGCGCGACCACGGCCCCGGTGTGCCGGCCGAAATGCTGGCCCGGCTGACCACGCCCTTTTTCCGCGGCGACGCGGCACGCACGGCAGCCAATGGCGCCGGCCTGGGCCTGGCCATCGTCGAAAAATCGGTGCTGCGCCTGGGTGGGCAGCTGCGCATCGGCAATGCCGTCGATGGCGGTTTGCAGACCCTGATCCGCCTGCAGCGCGCCAACTGAGCAAGTTCAGGCCACGGCAGCCAGCAGGCAGACCGCACGCGTCTCGATCGCCTTGCCCTCACCCACCGGGCCCATTTTCTCGGCCGTCTTGGCTTTCACATTGACGCGCGCCGGCTCGATGCCCAGCACCTCGGCCAGGCGGCTGCGCATGGCCAGGATGTGCGGCGCCATCTTGGGCGCTTGGGCGACGATGGTGCTGTCGAGGTTGACGATCTGCCAGCCGGCCGCGCGCACCTGGCGGCAGGCCTCGGCCAGCAGCACCATGGAATCGGCACCTTTGAACTCGGCCGCCGTGTCGGGAAAGAGCTTGCCGATATCGCCCAGCGCCGCCGCGCCCAGCAAAGCATCGGTGATGGCATGAGCCAGGGCATCGGCATCCGAGTGGCCCAGCAAGCCATGGCTGTGCGGGATGGTCACGCCGCCCAGCACCAGGGGCCGGCCTTCGACCAGGGCATGGGTGTCCCAACCTTCACCGACGCGCAGCGGCGGCAAGGTGGCGGGGGACGGGGCGGCAGCGGCATTCAGGGACATGACGAGTGGGCACAAGGCCGGCAAAGAGTTTCAATGCGGGCGAGCTTAGCGCATCACCTCCGCCATGCTGCCCACGGCCCGCCGCGGATTCGGCTGGCGCCACGCGCGAACGCGCTATCGTTCGACCCGGCGCTACCTGCCTGCTTCATCCTTCTCGCCCCCCATGCCCTTGCTGACCCGCTTGTTCTGTCTGTCCCTGGCTCTGAGCCTCGCTCTAGGCTGTGCCGACAGCCCTGCGCAGACCGTGCTGCCAGGCGACCCACCGATCGCGCCTGTTCGCGCCGATGGGCAGCGCGCCAAGATCGGCCTGGTGCTATCGGGTGGCGGGGTGCGAGGCCTGGCCCATATCGGTGTGCTCAAGGTGCTGCGCGAACTCAAGATTCCGGTGGACTTGGTCGTGGGCACCAGCATGGGCGCGGTGGTGGGCGGCGCCTATGCCTCGGGGCGCAGCATCGAAGAGATGGAAGCCTTTGTGCAGCACACCGACTGGCCCAGCGTGCTGGCCGACCGCCCGCCGCGCCAGAACCTCAGTTTCCGGCGCCGAGAGGAGGACCAGGCCATCCCCTCACGGTTGGAGCTGGGCGTGGATCCACGCGGCGGCCGCACCACCTTGCCACCGTCGGCTGCGGGCAATAGCGCGCTGGAGGCTGCGCTGGAAAGCCTGGTGCGCGGCGAGCAGGCCGAGACGCCGATCAGCCAACTTCGCCTGCCCTTCCGCGCCCTGGCCACCGACTTGCTCAATGGCGATCTGGTCGAGATGGTGGACACACCGCTGTTCCTGGCCATGCGCGCCTCCATGGCCGTGCCGGGCGTGTTCTCGCCGGTGCGTGTGAACGGCCGGGCGGTGGTGGATGGCGGCCTGGTGCGCAATCTCGGCGTCGATGTGGCGCGCAAGATGGGGGCCGACATCATCATCGCGGTCAATGTCGGCTCGCCCCTGCTGGAAGAGCGCGAGATCACCAGCGCGGTCGGCGTGGCCAACCAGATGCTGCAGATCCTGACCAATCAGAATGTGGCCCAGTCCTTGCGCCAGTTGCGCAGCGTCGATGTCTTGATCGACCCCGATCTGGGCAATATCAGCTTCATGGACTTCGGCCGCTTCGAAGAAGCCATGAAGTCGGGCGAGCGCGCCGCCCATGCCGCACTCGAACGATTGACACCGTTGGCCGTGGACGACGAACACTTCACCCGCTTCGAGCATGGCCGGCTGCGCGAACCCGCCCCGCTGAGCCAACAGGCCCTGCCCCTGGCCAGTCTGAAGATCGAAGGCACACGGCGCAGCAACCCCATGGCCTTGCGCGAAGAACTGGGGCTGAAACCCGGCCAAGCTGCAGGGCCCGAGGACATCAAAAGAGCCACGGCGACCTTGTACGGCCTGGGCGATTTCGAACGCATCGATGCCCAGGTCACCGACATCGAAGGCCAGCGCCATGTGGCCCTGCATGTGCAGGAGGCCGAATGGTCACAGAACCGCCTACGCTTCGGCCTCAGTTTGAAAAGTGACTTTGGCAACAACAACGGCTTCACCATCAGCGCCATGCATGTCAGCACCTGGCTGAACCGCTGGGGCGCCGAGCTGCGCAGCTCGGCCAGCCTGGGCGAGAACCGGGGCTTGAGCTTTGACCTCATCCAGCCCTTGGGGGCCGGTTCGCCCTGGTACCTCAATCTGATCACGAGCAATGACAACACCAACACCGACACGCACGACGCCTGGGGCCGGCGCAGCATGCGTCTGAATGTGGGCCAGTCAAGTACCGAACTGGCGATCGGACGGCGCCTGTCCAACTGGGGCGATGTGCGTTTGGGTCTGGTGAGAGCCTCGGGCGCTGCCCGAGCCGTGATCCCCGAGCCCGAAGACAACCCCACCATCCGCTATCGGGTCTCGGGTGGCTTTGCCGAGCTGCGCGCGGACACCCTCGATTCCCTGGCCTTTCCAAGCCGCGGCCATATGTTGCTGATGCGCATGGAGTACGGGAACGCCAGCAGCAATGCCGAAGCCCTGAGGGTGGGGGGTGTCGGCATGGCCGCCTTCCGCGCTGGCCGCTGGGCCGGACATGTCTACACCGAATGGCAACACGCAGCCCTGGGCAGCGCTGGAGGCAGCCTGGGCGGTTTCTTGCGCCTGTCCGGCACCAACGAGAACTCGCTGGAAGGCCGGACGCTGGGCTTCGGCCGCCTGGTGATGGCGCGCCGCATCGGTGAGATGCCCATCGGCCTGGGCGGCGCCATCCGCGCAGGGATGTCGTTGGAACTGGGTGGCATCATCCGCGACCGGGAACTCTTCGACCGCAGTCAGCTCAAATTGGCCGGCAGTACCTTCCTGGCCTTCGACACGCGCTTCGGCCCTTTCTACCTGGCCTTGGGCGGCACCTACAAGGGCCAGGGCACGGCCTACCTCTTCCTCGGCCCGACCTGGTGATCGGGGCCCGGCGCGCCGGACCCCGCTGCAAAATCAGTCGGCCTTGACGCGACGCATGGCCGTGAACTGCTCGAACTCCCAGGAGCGCAGTCCCAGCAGCAAGGTGAAGCCGTCGCGCTCGGTGGGCTGCAGGCGCTGGTCGTCTTGGTGCAAACGCGCCAGTTCAGCGGCCAGCTGGCGGATCTTCTGCACCAGCTCCTGCGCGCTCGGGTTGGACAGGCGGCCGTGCACACACAGCAAGGCCTCGCCCTCGCCATCAAAGCGGCCGGCGAAGTAATCGTTGACCACGTACTTGCGGAAAAAGTTCTGCACCGGGCCGTCAGGCAGCCAGTGGAAGGCAATGGACACCCGCATGCGGTAGCGGTTCAGCGGCTTGAGCTCGATCAGCTCCAGGCGATCGAGCTTGACCAGGTAGCGGAT
>JAIXSD010000475.1 GCA_027484885.1 Rubrivivax sp. | reverse complement strand
GCGCAGCGTGGCATTGCCGCCCGCCACCATGCGGGTGGTGTGCGAGGCCAGCAGCTCAAAAAAGGCGTTGCGTTTGGGGGTCAGTTGACTGCTCATATCGGGCGGCTCACGTCAGGTTCGCATTCAGCATCGTCGCTGCGGGGCCTCAGAGGAGGCTCCGGCCGATGTACCAGAACAGCGCGGCAATCAGGCCCGAGGCCGGAATCGTCAGCACCCAGGCGACCACCAGATTGAAGGTCACGCCCCAGCGCACGGCCTTGACATCCTGCGCTGCACCCACGCCGACGATGGCGCCGGTGATGGTGTGGGTGGTGGACACGGGGATGCCGCCCAGCGTCGCCAAGCCCAGGCTGATGGCGCCGCCCATGGAGGCGCAGGAGCCGCTGACCGAGTTCAGCTTGGTGATTTTGGTGCCCATGGTCTTGACGATGCGCCAGCCGCCCAGATACGTGCCCCAGGCGATGGCGATGTAGCAGGAATAGATCACCCAGTTGGGCAAGGTGTGCACATCGGTGGTGGCCGCGCCGGCCGAGATCAAGAGCAGCCAGATGATGCCGATGGTCTTTTGCGCGTCATTGCCGCCATGGCCCAAGCTGTAGGCCGCAGCCGCAACCAGCTGCGCGTTTTTGAACCACTTGGAGGCCTGGTGGGGCGATCGGTTTCGAAACGCCCAGGCCACCGCCACCATCAGCAAGCCCCCGAGCATGAAGCCCACGAACGGCGAAATGATGATGAAGGCCAGGATCTTGCCGAAGCCACTCCAGACGATGGGCGCGCCCGAACCAGCCTTGATCATGGTGGCGCCAATCAGGCCGCCGACCAGGGCGTGGGACGAGGACGAGGGGATGCCGTAGTACCAGGTGATGATGTTCCAGATCAGCGCCCCCATCAGGGCGCCAAAGATCACGTAGTGGTCGACAAAGCTCGGGTCCACCGTGCCCTTGCCGATGGTGGCCGCCACCTTGAGCTGGAACACCCAGATGGCCGCGAAATTGAAGAAGGCCGCAAAGGCCACGGCCTGCTTGGGCGTCAGGGCGCCGGTGGCCACGATGGTCGAAATCGAGTTCGCGCCATCATGGAAACCGTTCATGAAGTCGAATGCCAGGGCCACAAAAATAAGCAGGCCCAGCACCCAGATGCTGATCGTTAGTCCTTCCATGACATGTCCTCAGGAGTTCTCGATCAGGATTTCTTCAATCGTCTTGGCGGCGTCTTCGCAGCAGTCCAGCACGTCCTCTTGCAAACCGTAGAACTCGCGCATCTTCATGGCGATCCAGGGGCTGCCGCCGGCTTCGAACAGGCGGGTCACCGCGCTGCGCTCGATGCGGTCACCCTTGGACTCGATCACCTCGATCTGCTTGCACAGGTCGATGATGTCGGCGGTGCGCTTCTTGTCGCCCAGCAGGCTGACGGCCTGGTTCAGGCGCAGGCAAGCGTCGGCACCCAGCGAGGCCATTTCGCGGCCTTCGACCGTGGAGTCGGTGATGTTGTACATCTCCACCGCCTGGGCCACGCGGCGCAGGGCGTTGATGACCTGATCGATCTCGATCGTCAGGGTGTGGATCTGGTCGCGGTTGATCGGCGTGGTGAAGGACTTGTGCAGCAACTGGATCAAGGCCGCCTTGATCTTGTCGGCGCCCTTCTCGTTCTGATCGACCTCCTGGGCCAGCGCTGCCACATCTTGGTTGCGCTCGCCGAGGCTGTTGACCAGGCGCAACATGGCGTTGGCACCGGCAACCACGCGGTCTGAGTGCGCCGCAAGAAGCTCATAGAACTCCCTGCGCTGTGGCATCAGGCTACTGAACATCGAATACTCCTGGGGGCTTGAATGGGGGCCGTGGGCGACAGAGCAGCCCGCCAAGTGCGGGCGCCTCTCGCCCGCCTTGGGGGTCAGCGGCCGGATTTTGCCCTTGTCAACAAGGGCTAGTGCTGATTTGTGTCACCTTGATGACGACAAACCACATATTTTCGCATCCCCAGCGACCTGCCGGCCTCGGGAGCGCTCTCAAACCCTCATCCAGGGGTGAAAACAACAGCGCAAAAAAAGGCCGCCTTCGCTTGAAGGCGGCCTCCTTGGCTGGCGCAGGGCGGGTCAGGTCTTGCTAGCTGAGCAATTGCTCGACATCGCTGGTCACATCGCCCGCAGCCGTGATCTTGGCCTCCAGGAAGGCCAGGTCCAGGTGCAGATGCTCGACCAGCTCGGGCACCGCCACCAACAGGGACTGGCTGGGGTTGTCATGGTGCTCGGCCGCATCGGCCAGCACCTCGGCCAGGTGCAGCACCGCCGCCATCAGCGAGAAGGGGCGGATCTCCATCGGCGTGTCGGCGTCCTTGAAGGCCTCGACCATGGACGCCGGAAAATGCCAGTGCGCAGCCAGGCAGGCAGTCACATCGGCATGGGTACAACCGAAACGGTGCATTTCCAGAGAGAAACGGCTGCCCGGTTCGGCCGCGTGGGCCTCGACATCGGCCACCAGCTCGGGCTCGCGCCGCGCCATCAAGAGCTGGCCGGTGCGCAGCATCAGGCCAGACAGGTAGGCCGTGTCGGCATCGAGCTGCAACATGCGGCTGAGGATGCGCGAGTAGGCCGCGGTGGCAATGCTGTGGCGCCAGAACAGAGCCCGGTCCAGGCCCGGGATGACCGGGAATGCATTGGACAGGCAGGCTGCCAGCGAGAGATTGCGCAAGGTCTCCATGCCCAGCGCCGCGGCCGCGTCGTTGAGGCTGGAGATCTGGTGCGAGGGGCTGTAGCGCGCCGAGTTGGCCAGGCGCAGCACCTTGGCCGCCAGGGCGGCGTCCTTGCCGATCAGATCGGCAATGGCACTGAGGCTGATGTTCTCGTCGTCAAAGCTGCGAATCAAGCGGCTGGCCACCTCGGGCATGGTGGGCAGGGCATTGTTCTTCTCGAAGAATTT
>JAIXSD010000510.1 GCA_027484885.1 Rubrivivax sp. | reverse complement strand
GCCGCCGTGGTGCAGGCCTATATCGACGACCCGCTGGTGCACGACCGCCTGACCCCGACCCTGGCGCGCACCATCGTCGATGCCGGTGAACTGGTGCGTCAGCACGCCGCCGACTGGGTCGTGCCCACGCTGCTGCTCTGGGCCGGCAGCGACCGCTGCGTCGCCCCGTCCGGCAGCGCCGAGTTTGCCGCCGAGGCCCCGCCCGCCGTGCTGCGCGCCCAGTGCTTCGGCCCGCTCTTCCACGAGATCTTCAACGAGCCCGAGCGAGAGCAGGTCTTCGCGGCCTTG
This sequence comes from Rubrivivax sp., assembly GCA_027484885.1. Lineage (GTDB taxonomy): Bacteria > Pseudomonadota > Gammaproteobacteria > Burkholderiales > Burkholderiaceae_C > Paucibacter_A. Next base: position 3,362 of record JAIXSD010000510.1, on the reverse strand, counting down.
CAGAGCTGGCTGGCGGCGCGATTCTGAAACCGCGCGCCGGTTTCAGCCCGCTTTGACCGGCAAACAGAGTTCGCAGCTGAAGATGCCGCTCTGCGGGTCGTAGCCGGCATCGGGCGGGTAATGCTCGAAGACCGGGCGGTGGTCGATTTGCAGGCCGCTGTCGGGCAGCCAGCCGCGCAGCAGCTCGGTCCAGGCGTGGCTGAAGTCCGCCAGGGTGCCGCGGAACTGGGCCACGGCGTAGCGGCCGCCGGGCAGGGTTTGTACGGTGGCCGGGCTGCGCGGTACGAAGTTCGCCTCAACCTCGACGCAGGCGTCGTAGCGGCATTGCTCGGGGGCCGCGAGGCTGGGGTCGTCGTGGCCGATGCCGTAGCAGGCGCGTTGTTCCAGGCCTTGGGCCTGGCGCCAGGGCAACACGGTGTTCATCCAGAACTCGTGAACGCTCTGGCCGTAGGGGCCGATGTGACGGAGGTAGGCCACCCGGGTGGGCGGCAGTTGTTGCAGGCTGATGTGCATCTGGCTCTCTGAAGTGAAACAAGAAGATCCTGTATCTTCTTCAGCACCGGCCGCCTCGGCCTGATCGAGATTGCGCTCCAGCTGATCCAGATTGCTCAGCAGCTCCGCAGGCGGGCGGTGGCGCAGCGCCTGCTGCGCGCGCGAGCGGGCCAGTTCGCGCGCCCAGCGCTGCGGGCTGTCCAGGCGCCAGGCGCTGGGTGTCTGGCCGAAGCGCAGCTTGAAGGCGCGCGCAAAGGCCTCGCTGGAGCCAAAGCCCACGGCCAGGGCGACATCCAGCACCGAGCGAGGCTCGGGCTGGGCCAGCATCAGGGCGGCCACATCGAGGCGGCGCCGGCGCAGGTAGTCGCCAAGGGTTTCGCCCATCCAGGCTGCAAACACGCGGTGGAAATGGAAGGGCGAGAAATGCACGCGCTCGGCCAAGCCGCTCAGTTCCAGCGTTTGGTCGAGATGCCGGTCGATGTGATCGAGCAGCGCATTCATGCGCTGGGCGTGGCGCAGCCGGTGGGCGGCGCTGGGGTCATGGGCCATGCCGGAGCGGTGGTGCTTCAGCCCTGGCTGGCCTTGCGCAGTTCCCAGAGCTTGAGCACGTTGTCGAGCACGGCGCGGCTCAGCTCGTCTTTTTGCTTCAGGTCGGCCAGCTGGGCGCGCTGGGTTTCGCTGAGCGTGGCCTCATCACCGCCGAGCAGGGCGATGGGGGCCAGCAGCGGGCCGCTGACCGCGTCGTCGAACAGCGGTGCCCAGGCTTCCGGGGCCAGGTCTACCGCGGTCAGGAAACCGATGGCCCATTCCTCGGCATCGACCAGATCACCGTCCTCGTCTTCCGCGACGCTGAAGATGGGCTCCCACAGCTCAGGCTTGGCATTGAGCTGCCATTCGATGGACTGCAGATGGCGCAGCACCAGCAGGGTCACGCGCTTGCGCTGCTTGCCGCTGACGAAGGGGTAGTTCTCGGATTTGCTGCCGGCTTCTAGGTCATCCCCATCGCCGCCCCAGACGGTGGGCAGCCAGGCGGCTCCAGGCAGATCGGCCAGGCGCTGCGGGCTGAGCAGCAGGCCGGCCAGGTAGCCGTCGAGGGCTTCGATGTTCATCGCCGCCTCGACCGGCAGCTTGATCAGCATGTCGTCCAGCGTGGACAGCTCCTCGTCGTTGAGGGGCAGGTGGTCGGACTGGGGCTTGTATTGGGGATATTGCATCGCCCGATTGTCGCCGCTTCGGCTGCGCAGCGGCAGCCGGCTTTAGCCGGTGCGCGGAATCATCAGAAGCGGCTGCGCGCCTTCTTGCTGTCGAACTCCTGCAGCTGGGTCTTGAGCAAGGCCATCAGCACGCGGGCATTGGCCTCGGTCAGGGTCAGGATGGTGCTGGGCTCAATGCCTTCGACTTGGGCCTTGGGGCTGACCAGGGCGTCGACTTTGAGCAGCATCTGGCCGTGGATGTTGTTGGAGGCGGCCTTGAACTTCTGGATTTCGATGGTGTACGTCTTCATGGGGTCGAATCCTAACCGGCTGCGGAGCGGAAGCTGGATGATGCCAGCCTCGCGCCCGCTGCGGATGGGGCCGGCGATCAAGCCTGGGGCTTGGCGCTGAAGGCGGCGCGCAGCCGCGCCACGGCCGTCACCCCCGCCAGGCACAGCGCACCGGCCGCCAGACCCACCGCACCATCGAACAGCAAGGGGCCCAGCCAGGACAGGGCGCCCAGCTGCTGCGCCAGGGCTTCACCGGCGTGGTGCAGGGCGGGCAGGCCGTGGCTGAGGATGCCGCCGCCGACCAGGAACATGGCCACCGTGCCGGCCAGAGCCAGGCCTTTCATGAGCCATGGGGCGGCCGAGAGCAGCATGCGGCCCACGCTCTGCTGGAAGGCACCCGGCCGGCGGCTCAGGTAAAGGCCTGCGTCGTCGATCTTGACGATGCCCGCGACGAGACCGTAGACCCCGGCCGTCATGGCCACGGCAATGCCGCTGAGCACCAACACCTGCGTGCTGAAGCTGGTACCGGCCACGGTGCCCAGGGTGATGGCGATGATTTCGGCCGAGAGGATGAAATCGGTCCGGATCGCGCCCTTGATCTTGTCGCGCTCGAAGGCCACCAGGTCCTGGTCCGGGTTCAGGGCGGCCTCGCTCAGTGCCTGGTGCTCCGCCTCCACCTCGGCGGCGCTGTGCAGGAATCTGTGAGCGAGCTTCTCGAAGCCCTCGAAGCAGAGGTAGGCGCCCCCCAGCATCAGCAGTGGTGTCACGGCCCAGGGTGCCCAGGCACTGATGGCCAGGGCGGCCGGCACCAGGATGGCCTTGTTCAGAAAGGAGCCTTTGGCCACGGCCCAGACCACGGGCAGCTCGCGCTCGGCCGAGACGCCAGCCACTTGCTGGGCATTCAGCGCCAGGTCGTCACCGAGCACGCCGGTGGTCTTCTTGGCCGCCACCTTGGACAGCAGGGCCACGTCGTCGAGGATGGTGGCGATGTCATCAATCAGTGCCAAAAGGCTGGAAGCGGCCATGGGTGCAAAGTTGCCTTGTGTTGGTTTGGGGGCAGATACGGCGAGGCCGCTTTGTACCGCATTTGCCGTGGCACACTGCGCCCATTTCCAGCACAGGGATTGCCCACCATGAAAAAGACCGCCTTCTTCCTCGGCCTCCTGAGCAGCCTGCTGTTTGCTTCGGCCACCCATGCCCAAGCTGTGGTGCCTGCCGCCACGGCGCCCGCTCCGACCGTGGCCAAGCTGGTCTACAACGAGCTGGCCGACGCCCGCGCCGAGCTGAACCAGGCCCTGGCCGCCGCCCAGGCCCAGCGCAAGAACGTGCTGGTGGTGTTCGGCGCCAACTGGTGCGGTGACTGCTTGGCCCTGGACCGCAAGATGAG
>JAIXSD010000461.1 GCA_027484885.1 Rubrivivax sp. | reverse complement strand
CGCCCGCGCCGAGGTGGAGCGCCTGCTGGCGCTGGAGCCCGGCGCCACCTTGGCCTCCATCTCCACCTGGGCCGACGAGCACCGCTCGCCGCAGACCGGGGCCTGGCATTACGTGAACTTCCCGCGCGATGCGGGCTGCAGCTACGAGCCGGCGCGCGATTGCGAGGACGGTGCCTGCGTGGTGGGCGCCATCGAGCGCCAGGTCGAGGTGCTCAAGAACAGCCGCGCGCCCGACGAGGCCCGGCTCAAGGCGCTCAAGTACGTGGTGCATCTGGTGGCCGATGTGCACCAACCCCTGCACGCCGGCTTTGCCGACGACCGCGGCGGCAACAGCTATCAGGTCCAGGCCTTTGGCCGGGGCAGCAATCTGCATTCGCTGTGGGATTCGGGCCTGCTGCGCAACCGCGCCGGTGGTGCCGAGGCGGTGATGCAAGAGCTCAAGGCCGGCCAGGGTGTTCAGCGCCCCGGCCCCGCGGACAGCCGCACGGCCGCGCAATGGGCGGCCGAATCCTGCCGCCTGGTCTCGGCGCCCGACTTCTACCCCGAGGGCCACAAGATCGATGCCGGCTATGCCGAGGCCCATGACCCGGCTTTGCGTCAGCGCCTGGCCGAGGCGGCGCGCCGCCTGGCCGGGGTCTTGAACAGCAGCTTGCAGTAAGCCCCGCTGACTGCGAGGCCACTCGCCTTCCTGCCTTCCTACTTGCCGACGCGCAGCTCCACAAACTCAGAGCCGCGGCGGTGCTGTGGGCCCAGCTGCAGGCGGAAGCCGCCCAGGTCGAGGCTGCCGATGGCGTCCAGCCCTTGGGTCACGCTTTCTCGCGACAGCGGCAGGTGGGCGCGGCGCAGGCCTTCGGCCATCACGCGGGCGGCGATATAGCCTTCCAGGCTGATGGCATCGAACTGCCGGTCGCCATGCGTGCGCATGGCTTGCTGGTAGTCGGCCACCACGGGCAGGTGGCGGTTTTCGGCATCAGGCACCACCTGAGCCAGGGTCACGCCTTTCATGGCCGGGCCCAGGGCCTGGCGCAGGGGCTCCAGCCCGGTGAAGGAGAGTGCGTAGAAGCGGCCGCGGAAGCCCTTGCGCCGCGCCAGCTTCACCGCCGCAGCGCAGCTGCCGTAGGTGCTGATCATGAAGATGGCCTCGCCCCGGCCATGGGCCAGCAGCTTGCCGATGGCTTCTTCCAGGTCCTCGCTGTTGCGCTTGTGCGGCGCGGCTGTGCCCAGGCTCAGGCCCGAGCGGGCCGCCGCCTGGCGCATGGATTCCAGCCCGGCGCGGCCGAAGAGATCGGCCTGGTAGAGCAGGTCCACGGTCTGGATGCCATCGGCCTTCATCGCACGGGCCAGGGCCAGGCCTTCGTCGTTGTAGCCGGCGCGGATGTTGAAGACTTGGGCTTGCAGCGGCTCGCGCAGAAAGTCAGCCCCGGTGTAGGCGCCGACAAAAGGGATGGCCGCGCGCTTGACCAGTGGCAAGACGGCCATTGTGGTGGGCGTGCCCACATAGCCGAACAGGGCCAGCACGCGCGGGTCGTCCAGCAGCATGCGGGTGTTGGCCTCGGCCCGCTCGGGCTCGTAGGCATCGTCACGCACATTGAGCACGATGCTGGCGCCGTGGATGCCGCCCTGGTGGCTGTTGATGTGGGCGAAGGCGGCTTGTGCGCCGGCATGGAAGCGCTTGCCCAGCAGCGCGGCGGGGCCGCTGAGGGCTGCCGAGCTGCCGAGGTGGATTTCAGGCGCGCTGGCCTGTGCTCGGCGCGCCCACGTGGCGCCCACGAGGCCGCCGCTCAGAGCGGCCAGTGCCGACAGGCATTGCCGGCGACGCCTGTCTGCCGTGAGGCTGCCGTTGAAAGGAGAAAGGGCAGGAAGCGTGGGGTCGCGCATCAACAATCAAGACGGGGTCGGGCGTGTGGGCTGGCCGGGCCTTGAGGCCGAAACCTAGCCCTCAGTCTACGCCCCTGCCCGCCACGCGGCCGTGCAAAACTGCCGGCCGGCGCACCTGCCGCCACTCAGACTCAAGGCGCCGCGAACTCCTGCTCATGCAGCCAAGCCGCATGCTTGACGGTGCGGCGGGTGCGGCTCCACTCTTCGATCATGGCCGGGGCCAGTTCGCGCAGGCGCTCCAGCTGGCCGGGCTTGACCGTGTTGGCCGCCAGCTCGATACGGTGGCCGTTGGGGTCGTGCAGGTAGATGGACTGAAAGATCTCGTGGTTGGTGGGCCCAACCACATCGATGCCCAAGGCCTGCAGCTTGGTCTTGGTGCGCTCCAGCGTGGCCACATCCTCGACCTGAAAGGCCAGGTGCTGCACCCAGGCCGGGGTGTTTTCATCGCGGCCTTGAGGCGGCGACTCGGGCAGCTCGAAGAAGGCCAGCACATTGCCCCGACCGGCGTCGAGGAAGATGTGCATGTACGGATTGGCCTCCTTGGTCGAGGGCACGCGGTCCTCGGAGATGGCCAGCAGCAGGTCCATGTCCAGCGCCTCCTTGTAGAAGCGGATGGTTTCCTGCACATCGCGGCAGCGGTAGGCGACGTGGTGAATGCCTTGGGTCAACATGATGGTTGTCTCCTGCAATTGAGAGATGTCGTGGCCAGCAAGCCCTGAGGCTGGGAGATTTCGTATCGAGCGGCTGCCAGGCTAGGCGGACGGAGCGCAGGAACCGGAACGTACTTCCTGTACGTGAGGATTCCGAGCATTCGGCCAACGACGCATGGCAGTCGCGCAGTAGAAAGATCCCTGCCTCAGATGACGCCGCGGCGTTCCTGGTCTTTTTCCAGTGAGCGAAAAAGGGCACCGAAGTTGCCTTCGCCGAAACCGAGGTTGTTGCTGCGCTGGATGATCTCGATGAAGATCGGGCCGATGATGTTCTTGGTGAAGATCTGCAGCAGATAGCCCTGCTCGTCGCCGTCGACCAGCACCTGGTGCTGCTGGATGCGGGCATGGTCTTCGCGCACGCCTTGCACGCGGTCGAAAACCTCGGCGTAGTAGTCGGCGTCGATCTCCAGGGTCTCGATGCCACTGCCTTG
>JAIXSD010000731.1 GCA_027484885.1 Rubrivivax sp. | reverse complement strand
CGCCTGACCGGCCTGCCCAATCTGGCCCTGCTGCGCGACCGCATCGAGCGCCAGGTCGGCCTGGCCCAGCGCGACCACACCTGCGTGGCCGTGCTTTACATCGACCTCGACGGCTTCCGCGACGTCAACGACATCGCCGGCCATGCCGCCGGCGACGCGGTGCTCAAGGAAACCGCGGCCCGCTTCATCAATGTGGTGCGCGCCAGCGACTCGGTGGCCCGGGTGGGCGCGGACGAGTTCGTGGTCGTGCTGTCCGGCCTGGTGGACGAAGAAACCTCCATGCGCCTGGGCGAGCGCCTGATCGACGCCATGCGCGAGCCCATCCTGATGGGCGACAAGAGCTTCACGCTCGGCGCCAGCATCGGCCTGGCCCTGTTCCCGGCCGATGGCGTCAGCGTGGACGAGCTGCTGCGCAATGCCGAGGCGGCCATGTGCCGGGCCAAAGCCCATGCCCGCAACACCGTGCAGGCCTACCGGCCCGAGCTGACGCAGGCGGTGCAGCAGCGCTTTGAGCTGACCCATGCCTTGCGCCATGCCAATGAGGCGGCGCAGTTCCGCTTGGAATACCAACCCCAGGTGCGCCTGTCCGACGGCGCCCTGATCGGCGCCGAGGCCTTGCTGCGCTGGCGCCACCCAACCCGCGGGCCGATCTCGCCGGCCGAGTTCATCCCCCTGGCCGAAGACACCGGCCTGATCATCCCGATCGGCCGCTGGGTGCTGGAAACCGCCTGCGCCCAGGCCGCGCGCTGGCAGGGCCAGCCGGGCAAGCCGCAGCAGGTGGCCGTCAATGTCTCGGCGCGCCAGCTGCGCCAGCCCGACTTCATCGAGACCGTGGACTTCATCCTGGCCGAGACCGGCTGCCCGCCTCAAGCCCTGGAGCTGGAGGTGACCGAAAGCCTGCTGCTGGAGGACGCCGAGGCCGCCATCGAGCTGCTGGGCGCCCTGACCGCGCGCGGCGTGCGCGTGGCCATCGACGACTTCGGCACGGGCTATTCCTCGCTGTCTTACCTGCGCCGCATGCCGGTGCGCACGCTCAAGATCGACCGCAGCTTTGTCTCCGAGCTGGGCCAGGACGCCCATGTGGCGGCGATCGCCCGCACCGTCATCGTGCTGGCGCGCAGTCTCAACCTCGACGTGCTGGCCGAGGGCGTGGAAACCGCCGAGCAGGCCGCCTGGCTGCAGCGCGAGGGCTGCGACTGGGCCCAGGGCTGGCACTACGGCCGCCCCATGCCGGCCGAAGACTTTGTGCTGACCCCACATGCCTTGCCCGATGGGCCGCGCCGCACGCTGCGGCATTTGCAGCTGGCTTGAGCCTCTGGCGCGCGCGCCCGCTGGGGCGTGGTCATGGATACCGCGTCGGTCATGCGTTACGCTCTTGGGGTGGGTGGCCGCTGGCCACCCAGTTCTGCCCGAGGAGAAACCAGCATGAGCCGTCCCCACCCGCGTCGTTCCTTCATTTGCAGCCTGAGTGCGTTTGCGCTGCTCGCGGCGCCGGTGGCGCCCGCCTGGGCGGCCGAGTCGCGCGATCGCGGTGTGGAGCTCAAGACCGTGGAGTTGCGCTCCAGCGGCCGATATGAAAGCCTGCGCCTCGACGAAGGCGTGCGCGATGTGGAGCTGGATCATCAGATCAGCGGCGCCTGCCGCTTCAACCGCAGCTGGGGCTTCGACCTCGGCAACCGCGAGCTCTGGGTCAATGACGGCTGCTCGGCCCGCTTCAAGCTGTTTGGCGATGCCATCAACGGCGAGGAGGGCGGCAAGGAGTCCTCGGGCATCAGCACCGGGGCCGTGGTCGCCGGTGTGGCGGCCGTCGCAGCCATCGCCTTGCTGGCCTCCAAATCGGGCAAGGACAAAGACAACGGCAACAACAACGACGACTGGCAGGGCCCGGACCGCCCGCAGTGGGGCAGCGGCCAGATCCGCGGCAAGGACGGCCTGTGCCTGGACATGTCGGGCCGGGTCGAGCGCGGCACCGAGGCCATTGTTTTCAACTGCCATGGCGGCAACAACCAGCGCTTCAGCTGGAGCAGCCGCGGCGAGTTGCGCGTGGGCGGCATGTGTCTCGATGTGGCCGAAGGCAACCGTGACGACGGCGCACGCGTGATCGCCTGGCCCTGCAACGGCGGCACCAACCAGCGCTGGACCCGCCAGGGCAGCGAAATCCGCAGCCGCATGAATGGCAAGTGCCTGGACCTCAAGGAAGGCCGCGCCCAGCCCAAGCAGCCGGTGCTGCTGTGGCGCTGCAACGGAGGCAGCAACCAGCGCTGGAGCTGGTGACTCGGCCTGAGTTCACGAGCCTGTCACGCCACGCAGGCAGGCTGCGGCTCACGTTCAGGCGGGCGCTTCGTTCGCCCGCCTTTCTTGTCCTTTTTCCTTCTCCCTTTGCCGCCCATCCATGAGCACGCCGCCGAACTCGAATGTGGACCCCGCCGACCTGATGCAGCGCATGCAGGCGGACCTGATCGACAGCTATGACGAAGAGCTGGAGATGGAAATCGACGACCGCGGCTTCGATGAAGACGCGATCCGCAGCCGCTTCACGCCCGAGCAGCGCCTGCAGCGCCGCGCCTATTTCCAGGAGCTGTTCCGCCTGCAGGGCGAGTTGGTCAAGCTGCAGGATTGGGTGGTGGCCAGCAAGCACAAGGCTGTCATCATTTTTGAGGGCCGCGATGCCGCGGGCAAGGGCGGCGTGATCAAGCGCATCACCCAGCGCCTGAACCCGCGCGTCTGCCGCGTCGCCGCGCTGCCGGCACCGAACGACCGCGAGCGCACGCAGTGGTATTTCCAGCGCTACATCTCGCACCTGCCGGCCGGTGGCGAGATCGTGCTGTTCGACCGCAGCTGGTACAACCGCGCCGGCGTCGAGCGGGTGATGGGCTTTTGCAGCGACGACGAGTACGAAGAGTTCTTCCGCTCGGTGCCCGAGTTCGAGAAAATGCTGGTGCGCGCCGGCATCCAGGTCATCAAGTACTGGTTCTCGATCTCCGATGAGGAGCAGCACACCCGCTTTCTGGGCCGCATCCACGACCCGCTCAAGCAGTGGAAGCTCAGCCCCATGGACCTGGAGTCGCGCCGCCGCTGGGAGGACTACACCAAGGCCAAGGAGGTGATGATGGAACGCACCCACATCGCCGAGGCGCCCTGGTGGGT
>JAIXSD010000680.1 GCA_027484885.1 Rubrivivax sp. | reverse complement strand
TGGGCAAGACCTGGCACCAGCGGCTTCTCGCAGAGCACGGCCTTGCCGGCCTGCAAGGCCGCGGCCACCGCCTCGCCATGCTGGGCATGGGGCGTGGCGATGTAGACGGCGTCGATCTCGGGGCGGCTGAGCGCGGCGCGCAGCTGCGCTTCACCCACGGCCTGCTGGAGGCGCGGCTCGGGCCGGCCTGATGTGAAGTGGGCCGAGGCGAAAGCCTGCGCCCGAGCCAGGTCGCGGCCCAGGATCAAGCTCAGCTCTTGGCCAGGCAGGCCCTGCAAGGCCTGGACAAAGCGCCCGGCGATGGCGCCGGGGCCGACCAAGGCCCAGCGCAGGGGTCGCTGCGCCTCGGTCACAGAGGGCTCAGGACCGGCGCTCAGGCGCGCGCGGCCGCTTTGGCAGCAGCCTTGCGAGCGGCGGGCTTGGCCGGCGCCTTCGCGACTGCCTTGACGGCGGCCTTTGCGGCCGCCTTCACCGCAGGCTTGGCTGCAGCCTTGACGGCCTTGGGCGCAGCTTTCGCTGCGGCCTTGACCGCCACCGGCTTGGCGGCGGCTTTGGCAGCCGGCTTGGCCTTGCTGGCCTTGGCTGCCGGAGCGGCCGCCAGGATGGACTTGAGCTGCTCCTTCAGCAGCTTGCCTTCGGCGCGCTTGGCACGGGTGGCCGCGCGTTGGTAGGCTTCTTCGGCCGACTCACGCAGGGCCACGGCCTTGGCCAGAGCGGCTTGGTACTTCTCCACCGTGTAGGTGTTTTCGGTACCGATGTAGACGCTGCGGCCACGCGGCGAGCCGCCAAAACGCGGCAAGGACACGGCAAAGCTGCAGTCGCGGACGCGGCTGCTGGCACGTTGACGAACGATGGGGCCGGAGATACCGACCGGCAGACCACTGCCCTTGTTGCCGCTGGGACGGCGTTGCAGGCGCGAGGGCGCCGGCATGGTGGCAATGCGACTCAGCAAGGCCTTGGTGGCCTCGGCGAGCGCGGCGGCGGCGCCGCTGCCATCTTGCGAGTGGTCAGAGAAAAGTTTGGTGCCGCCATAACGCAGCTGCCAACCGTGCGTCGACTGATGGTCGATACGCTGAATACATTGCGGCACCGCGAAGCGCTGGCCGCTGAAGATGACGACGTCACGAGTTTTCATGAGATTCCTCAAAACAGCTGATGAACCTCCCTACCTTTTATTCTAGGGCCTATTGTTACGCCTCTTTACACACCTAACGCGACCAACTGTCGGCATATTTCCGGCCAGTTCCGGCACAAATAGCTCCATCACCCGTAACTGAGCACCGCAGCGGCTGAAAACAGAGTTGCGTGACCACAACATTTGCGGCGAAGCGGGGCTGCCGGTGGCCGCCAACCACTGCTTTTGCATCTGCCGGCGGGTGTGGCCGTGGCGGGACAGGCGGCGCGGCTGCAGCTCGCTGCGCCGCACCCGGGGGTCGGCATAGAGCAGATTGGCCAGCGGCCGGGGCCCCAGACCCTTGAGCGCACGCCATGGGCCCGCCAAGGCGCTCTGGTGCAGGCTGGACCGGGCCCAGACCAGGGGCCGGCCGTCGACGCTGAGGATCACCTCGCGCACCACGGTGCAGCCGCGGCGCGGCAGCCCCAGAGCCTTGAGCTCGGCCGCCCGCAGCGGTGCGGTGCGCTGGCTCAGCACCGTCACCTCGAAGCGTTCGCCCAGGCGCGCCAGGCGCCGGCTCAGCGAACCCGGCGCATGCAGCCATTTGCGCAAACTGTCGCGGCTGGCTATGCCCAAGATGCGGTCCTCAGGCCCGGCTGCACGGGCCGACGCGTGTTGGGGGTCAGGGCGTGCACCGGCTCAGCCCGCGAATTCATCGCCCAGCTCACGGGCCCGCTGCTGTGCCGCCCGCACGGCCCGCTGCACCGCAGCGCCGACCTGATCGGCCTGCAGGCTGCTGATGGCAGCAAACGTGGTGCCGCCCTTGGAGGTGACCCGCTCGCGCAGCACAGAGGGCGGCTCGCTGGAGGCCAGGCCCAGGGCGGCCGCACCGCCACAGGTGGCCAGGGCCAGCTCGCGGCCCTGGGCTTCGCTCAGGCCCATGTCCACGGCGGCGGCCGTCATGGCCTCAACGATGTAGAAGAAATAGGCCGGGCCTGAGCCCGACAAAGCGGTGACGGCGTCCAGATCCGCCTCAGCCTCGACCCAGAGGCAGCGGCCGGTGGGCGCCAGCACCTGCTCGACGCGGGCGCGGTCTTCAGCCGAGACGGCAGTGCGGGCGAATAGGCCCGCGATGCCCTGGCCGATCAGGGCCGGGGTGTTGGGCATGGCGCGGACGATGCGCTCACTGCCGGTCTTGGCCACCAGGGTGTCGCTGCGGATACCGGCCATCACCGACAGGTGCAAGGCGCCCTGAAGCAGGCCAGCGAGCGGCGCGGCCGCCTCACCGAACAGCTGGGGCTTGACGGCCCAGACCACCAGGCCGGCCTCGGCCAGGCGGGGCTCCGCTGCCGCCAGCACATGGAGGCCCGGGAAATCGGCTTGCAGGCGGGCGCGCTGCGGCTCGTAGGGCTCGACCACCCAGACCCGCGCCGGGTTCAGGCCGGCGCGCAGCAGGCCGCCGATGATGGCGCTGGCCATATTGCCGCCGCCGATGAATGCAATGGGAGAACTCATGGCGCTCGCCGCCTTGTATCGATGGAAGGGATGAAGTGTAGGCCGGGCTCAGGCCGCCCCAGGCGAGCCCCGATGGTCAAGCCGTAGCCACCCCGCTAGGCTGCAGGGGTAGCTCGCCTTGCCCTGGCTGCATGCACAGCCGATCCACAGTCCAAACCCCGAGGCGCGACGGAGGAGAACTCAGCCATGACCGACACAACGATTCAACAGGAGCGGCCCGCCCCCGCCATGGAGGCCCTGCCCGCCTTCCAGGAGCTGCCGCCCGAGCAGATGATCGAGCGCGCCCGCCGCAACTACCAGCAGCTGCTGCGCCGCCGCACCGTGCGCGATTACGACAGCCGCCCGGTGCCGCGCGAGGTGATCGAGCAATGCCTGCTGGCCGCCGGCACCGCGCCCTCGGGCGCCAATCAGCAGCCCTGGCATTTCGCCGTCATCAGCGACCCGGCGATCAAGCAGCAGATCCGCGCTGCCGCCGAAGAAGAAGAGCGCACCTTCTACAACGGCCGCGCGCCCGAGGAATGGCTGCGCGCCCTGGCGCCACTGGGCACCGATGCCAACAAGCCCTTTCTGGAAGAAGCGCCGCTGCTGATCGCCATCTTTGCGCAGAAGTACGGCATCGACGCCCAGGGCGAGCGCTACAGCCACTACTACGTGCCCGAGTCGGTGGGCATCGCCACCGGCTTCCTGATCAGCGCCCTGCACGATGCCGGCCTGGCCACCCTGACGCACACGCCCAGCCCCATGGGCTTTCTGAGCAAGATCTGCGGCCGGCCCGAGTCCGAGAAGCCCGTCATCCTGCTGGTCGTGGGCTACCCCAAGCCCGGCTGTCTGGTGCCCGTGCATGGCGGCATCAAAAAGCCGCTGGCGGCAATCAGCAGCTGGCTCTGATCAAACGCCGCCGGCCAGTTGCTCCAGCAGCTGGCGCTCCCAGGCCGGCTGCTCGTTGACCGACACCCAGCCCGAGGCCTCGGCCCGGTAGACGTAACGTGGCCCGCTGGCGGCATCGGCATAACGCTGGCGCAGCGGCGCCCAGCTGGCCGCCGCCTGCTCCGGCCGGCCCAGACGGGCCTGGGCGGCGCCCTGGATGATCAGGGCCAGATCGGCCCAGGGGTCCAGCGCCCGCGCCGCCTCGGCCTGGCGCAGGGCTGCGCTGGCGTCTCCGCCCAGCAGCGAGGCCCAGGCTTGCAGCGCCAGCACGCCCGCGTCCTTGGGGTCCAGCAGGGCCGCTTCCTTGAGCTGGGCGCGGGCCGGTTCCAGGCGGCCGGCACGCAGCAGATCGCGGGCCAGATCGCGGCGCAGCTCCACCAGACCGGTGCGCAAGCGCAGCGCCTGCTCGTAGACGGCAAAGGCTTCGTCCCAGCGCTGGGCCTGGGCCAGGGCGGCCGCCTTGCCCCAGAGGGCCTCAGGGCTGTCGCTCTGGTAGGCCAGGGCCGATTCGAAAGCGGCCAGGGCCGGCGCGGCTGCGCCCAGACGCAGCTGGTGGCCCCCCAGGGCCAGGTCGACCCGCTGGCGGTCTTCGCCATCCAAGCCTTGGGCTTGTGCGCTGAGCTGGGCCGTCAGCTCGGCCAGGGGCTGGCCGCTGTGCCAGAGCGCGTCCAGCACCGAGGTCAGCACGGCGCCGCTGCGCGGATAACGGCGTTGCAGCTCACTCGCAAGTTGGCGCACTGCCGCGGCATCGCCGGCCAGCGAGGCGCCGTACAGCGAGGCCGTCAGCACCAGCTCGTCCTGTGGCGCCACGGCGCGGGCACGCTCGAAGAAGCCGCGTGCAGCGGGCAGCTCGCCCGATTCCAGCCGGTGGTGACCGGCATTGACCAGGGCGATGGGCAGGCTGGCGCGGGTGTCGGTCTGATCGAAGAGGCGCTGCACCAGGGCCTGCAGCTCGGGATCCATGGCCTGCTGGCGTTCGCGCACGATCTCGCGCGTGTCGAAGGCATCGCGGCGCGGCGAGTCGAGCGCATTGGCGCCCTCGGCGAAATACTCCCAGACCGAGCCACCGGCATAACGCGACAAAAAGGCGTTCTTGCTGCGCTCGTCGCGCAGCTTGGCGCGGCGGTAGAGCTCCTGGATCTCGCGCGCCGTGTCGGCCGTCAGCACGCCGTGAACCTGATGGCTCAGCTCATGCAGCACGGTGTTGTAGCGGCCGAAGATAGAGCGCTCCACATCCTCAATGCCGGTCACGGTGTTGAAGCCACCCATGCCGCGCACATCGTCCCAGAGGCGCGAGTCGTAGCCGATGCGCTGGTCCTTGAGCGCCTGCGCGCCGGGGGTTTCCGACAGGCGCATGTCCAGGGGCTTGATGAAATGCGTGGCGCCACCTTCCACCAGCACCGGAATGAAGGCTTTCCAGGGCGCCAGGGACAGGGCCACGCGCTTTTGATGGCGCGGCGAGAGCTGGGCCCAGTTCAGCACATAGCGCTCGATGGCCGGCACCTGGGGCATGGGCGTGGCGGCGAAGCGGGCCTCGTCGGCGGCGCGATGCGGGTCCTGGCGCAGGCGCAGGCCTTCGATGGCCTTGGCCAGCACGGCATGGGCGCGGCCATGGCCGGGGCAGCGCGCCAGGGCGCTGGCGGCCAGACGGCGCGCGACCAGCAACTCGCCGCGGCCAAAGGCTTGGGCGGCGCGGCGGATCAAGGTGTTGGCGGCAGCGAACGCGGCCGGCGACTCGGCCGACAGCTCGCTGTAGTTCTTGCGGGCATAGCCATTGCCGAGGTGGTAGTGCGCCTGCTCATGCAAGGGATCGAGCGCCACAGCGCGCTCGGCAGCGGCCACGGCATCGGCCGTGCGGCCCAGTCGGATCAGAGTCTCGGCCAGGGCATGCTCGCCATCGGCGCTGGGCTGCAAGGCCAGGGCCTGCTGGTGCAGGGCGAGGGCCGCGTCGTAGTTGCGCCGCTGGTAGGCCAGCTGGCCTTGGCCGCGCAGAACGGCGGCCCGCTC
>JAIXSD010000308.1 GCA_027484885.1 Rubrivivax sp. | reverse complement strand
GCCGGGTAGTTGGGCGCCAGCAGCACCAGCTTCTTGAAGCCCTTGTCCATCACCGTCTTGCCCACGGCCTCATGCAGGTTGTCGTTCTGCCAGGCCACGTTGAAGAAATAGGGGTTGCATTGCTCACCCGCGTATTGCGAGGGGCCGGCATTGGCGCTGATGTAAGGCGTCTTGCTTTCGAACACGCTGGGGCCGACGGCGAGCATCAGGTTGGAAAACACGATGCCGGTCATGAAGTCGACCTTGTCGCGCTTGATCAGGCGGTCCGAGGTCTGCTTGGCGACCTCGGGGTTCTGCTGGTCGTCGGCCGTGATCAGCTCGACCGGCAGGCCACCGAACTTGCCGCCCGCATGCTTGAGCCCCAGCTGAAAGCCATCGCGGATGTCCACGCCCAGACCAGCGCCGGGGCCGGACAAGGTGCTGAGCAGGCCGACCTTGACCTTGTCGGCTGCCTGCACCGCAGCCTGGCTGCACAAGAGTGCGGCGGCAAGGGCTGCCAAGCGAAGGGACGAGACGCTCTTCTTCTGGGGCAAGTTCATGGCAAAGCTCTCCAAGGGACAGGTTGGGGTGAACAAACGGTCAGCGACAGGAAGGGACAACTCAAGCAGGGTGACGAAGGCGGAAGCGTTGCAGCTTGCCGGTCTCAGTACGCGGCAGGCGCTCGCGGAACTCGATGGCGCGCGGGTATTTGTAGGGGGCGATGGTGGCCTTGACGAAATCCTGCAAGGTCTTGCACAGCTCGGGCCCGGCCTCGAAGCCGGGGCGTAGCACCACCACGGCCTTGACGATCTGGCCGCGCTCTTCATCGGCCTGCCCCACCACCCCGCACTCGGCCACGGCCGGATGCAGCAGCAGGGCCGCTTCCACTTCGGGGCCGGCGATGTTGTAGCCGCCGGAGATGATCATGTCGTCGGTGCGCGCCTGGTAGACGAAGAAACCCTGCTCGTCGACGAGGTAGGCGTCACCGGTCAAGTTCCAGCCGTTCAGCACATAGTTCTTCTGGCGCTCGTCGGCCAGGTAGCGGCAGCCGGTCGGGCCCTTGACGGCCAGACGACCCACCTGACCGGGAGGCAAGACCTGACCCTCCTCGCCCAGCACGCAGGCGCGGTAACCCGGCACCGGCCGACCGGTGGCACCCGGCCGGGCCGTGGCCTCGTCGTGCGAAATGAAAATGTGCAGCAGCTCTGTGGCACCGATACCGTCGATCAGCTCGATGCCGCCCTCACCCGCTGCCGTGCGGCCGCGGGTCGCTTCTTTCCAGAGCTGGCGCGTGGCCGCAGGCAAGGCTTCGCCGGCGCTGACGCATTTGCGCAGGCTGCTCAGATCATGCTCGCCCAACAGAGGGGCCATCACCCGGTACGACGTGGGCGCGGTGAACAAGACGGTGGCGCAGTAGCGGGCCACGGCCGGCAGCAAGGCCTCGGGCGAGGCTTTTTCCAACAGCACGGTCGAGGCGCCCACCGTCATCGGGAACAGCAGCAGGCCGCCCAGTCCAAAGGTGAAGGCCAGCGGCGGGCTGCCGATGAAAACATCGTCGGCCTGCGGGCGCAGCAGATGCGGCGGCCAGCAGCGGCAGATGGCCATCACATCGCGGTGGAAATGCATGGTGCCTTTGGGCTGGCCGGTGGTGCCAGAGGTGAAGGCGATGATGCAGCAGTCTTCGGCAGCAGTGTCCACGGTGCTGAACAGCGCCGGCTTGGCGGCGGCGCGGGCCTCCAGGCCGTCGGGCGCCGCGCTGTGGAACAGCAGGGCCTGTGTCAGCCCCGGGCAGCGCTCGCGCGCCAGATGCAGCTCCTGGGCCAGGCGCTCGTCACACAGGGCGTGGCGGATCTCGGCTTTCTGGATGATCTGTTCCAGCTCCACCGCGCGCAGCAGGGGCATGGTGGCCACGGCAATGGCGCCCACCTTCATCACCGCGAACCAGCAGGCCGCCATGGCCGGCGTGTTGGCACCACGCAGCAGCACCCGGTTGCCCGGCACCACACCCAGCTCATCGACCAGCACATGGGCGATGCGGTTGGCCTCGGCCTGCAGCTGGGCATAGCTCCAGCGCAGCGGCTGGCCGTCAACGCCAAAGCCTTGCACACAGAGGCGATCGCCCTGCCCGCGCTCGACCCAGGCGTCCAGCAGCTCATGCGCGCAGTTCAGGCGTTCAGGGAACTGCAGCTCGGGCAGCTCGAAGATCAGCTCGGGCCACTGCTCGCGCGGCGGCAAGTGCTCGAAGGCAAAGCGGTCCTGATGCGAGGTGTAGGCCATGGCAGTGCTGGAGGCAGAAGCGTTCATTTCAGCAAGTCCCGTCCGATGATCAGCTGCTGGACCTCGCTCGCGCCCTCGTAAATGCGCAGGGCACGGATTTCCCGGTACAGCGATTCCACGATTTCGCCGCTGCGCACGCCGCGGCCGCCATGCAGTTGCAGCGCGGCATCGATCACCTGCTGCGCGCCCTCGGTGGCCATGAGCTTGGCCATCGCCGCCTCGCGCGTGACTGTCTGACCCTGGTCGCGCTGCCAGGCGGCGCGGTAGACCAGCAGGGCCGAGCTGTCCACCGTGCAGGCCATCTCGGCCAGCTTGGCCTGGGCCAGGGGCAGATCGGCCAGGTGGGCGCCGAACATGGCTCGGCTCTTGGCCTGGGCCAGACCCTCTTGCAGGCCGCGCCGCGCAAAGCCCAGGGCGGCAGCGGCCACCGAGGTGCGGAAGACATCGAGGGTGCGCATGGCGATCTTGAAGCCTTCGGCCGGCGCGCCGATGCGCTGGCTGGCCGGGATGCGGCAGTCGCTGAATTTCAGCCGCGCCAGCGGGTGCGGCGCGATCACCTCGATGCGCTCGGCAATCTCGAAGCCCGGCGTGCCGGCATCGACGATGAAGGCAGTGATGCCGCGCGAACCGGGCGCTTCGCCGGTGCGAGCAAACACCACGTAGAAGTCGGCAATGCCCCCGTTGGAGATCCAGGTCTTCTCGCCGTTCAGCACATAGCTGTCACCGTCCAAGCGCGCACTGCATTGCAGGGCCGCTACATCGGAGCCGGCTTGCGGCTCGGACAGGGCAAAAGCCGCCAGCTTCTCGCCGCGCGCCACGGCCGGCAGATAACGCTCTCGTTGCTCGGGCGTGCCCGCCAGCGAGATCGCACCCGAGCCTAGGCCTTGCATGGCGAAGGCAAAGTCAGCCAGGCCGTTGTAGCGAGCCAGGGTTTCGCGCAGCAGGCAGATGGCGCGGGTGTCGATCACCTCGGCCGCACCACCGAGCGCCGTGCCGGCCACCGCATGGCGCAGCCAGCCACCCTGCCCCAGTGCGCGCACCAGGCTGATGCACTCGGCATCCACATCGGCACCGTGGCCGCTGTGCAGAAATTCGGCGCACCAGGCGTCCAGATGCGCCGCCAGCTCGCGGTGGCGCGGCTCGAAGAACGGCCACTCCAGATGCTTGAGGGCCGGGTTCACCATGGGCTCGCTCATCGCTCAATCCCCCTGAAACTCGGGTCGCTGTTTGGCGACGAAGGCGTGATAGGCGCGGTGGAAGTCTTGCGTCATCATGCAGATGGCCTGGGCCTGGGCTTCGGACTCGATGGCCTCGTCCACGCCCATGGCCCATTCCTGATGCAGCATCTTCTTGGTCATGGCGTGGGCAAAGGCCGGGCCGCCGGCAATCTGCTGCGCCCATTCCAGGGCCTCGGGCAGCAGGCGCTCGGGCACGACCAGGCGGTTCATGAAGCCCCAGCTCAAGCCCTCCTCGCCGCCCAGGCTGCGGCCGCTGTAGAGCAGGTCCGAGGCGCGACCCTGGCCGACGATGCGCGGCAGGATGGAGCAGGCGCCCATATCGCAGCCGGCCAGGCCGACGCGGGTGAACAGAAACGCGGTCTTGCTGCGTGCCGTGCCGACGCGCAGGTCCGAGGCCATGGCCATGATGGCACCGGCACCGGCGCAGACGCCGTCAATGGCGGCGATCACCGGCTGCGGGCAGGCGCGCATGGCCTTGACCAGATCGCCCGTCATGCGGGTGAAGGCCAGCAGATCGGGCATGCTCATCTGGGTCAGCGGGCCGATGATCTCGTGCACATCGCCGCCGCTGCAGAAGTTGTCGCCCGCGCCCTGCACGACGATGGCGCGCACCTCATCGACATAGCTCAGGCGGCGGAACAGATCGCGCAGCTCGGCATAGCTCTCGAAGGTCAGCGGGTTCTTGCGCTCGGGCCGGTTCAGGGTGATCAGGCCCACATCGCCGTGCTGGGCCCAGCGGAAGTGCTGGGGCGTGTAACCCTGCAGGCTTTGGCGGTTGCCTTCGCGCAGGTGTTCGCTCATGGCGCGTTCCGTCATTTCTTTTTCTCCTTGCTCGCGGGGCTGGTGGCCGCGGTGGTCGCCGCTGCGGCAGCATCCAGAGCCCCCAGATGGTTTTTCAAGACGGCCATCAGGCCGTAGAGCTCGGTCTTCTGCTCGGCCGACCAGCCGCCCAGCAGCTCCACCACCCATTGCTCATGCGTGGCCGCCATGCGCTTGAACTGGCGCCGGCCTTGCGGCGTGAGCTTGACGGTGAAAGAGCGACGGTCGCTGGGATGGGCCTCGCGCACCACCAGGCCCTCGGATTCGAGCTGGTCGGTGATGCCGGTGATGTTGCCGCCGGTCACCATCAGGCGCTGCGAGAGCTCGCGCATGGCCAGGCCTTCGGGGTGGCGCTCCAGTTGGGCCAGCAGGTCGAAGCGCGGCAAGGTGGTGGCGAAGTCCTGGCTCAGGCGTTTGCGGATCACGCCCTCCACCCGGTTGGTGCAGGCCAGCAGGCGCAGCCAGAGCTTGAGCGCCTGGTGGTGGTCGTCGATCACCCGCGATTCCAGGTCCGGCCCCAGGTCCAGGCCCGGATCCAGCTCGGCGGGACCGAGGGCGCTTGTCATGCTTGTCATGGCAGCTCGCCCCCGCAGACCGAGATCGCCTGGCCGTTGATGGCCGCGCTGTCGCGCCGCGCCAACCAGAGCACGGTGGCCGCCACTTCCTGCGGCTGGATCAGGCGGCCCAGCGGGTTGCCGGCCGCCAGCTCGGCGCGGGCCTCTTCGGCGCTGCGACCGGTCTTTTGCATGATGGTCTGCACCGCGCGGTCGACAATGTCGGTCTCGGTGTAGCCGGGGCAGACGGCGTTGACGGTCACGCCCTTCTTGGCCGTCTCCTGCGCCATGGCGCGGGTCAGGCCCAGCACGCCATGCTTGGCGGCGCAGTAGGCAGCCACATAGGCATAACCGGTGAGCGCAGCGGTGCTGGCCACATTGATGATGCGGCCGAAGCCGCGCGCCGTCATCACCGGCAAGACCTCGCGGCTGCACAAAAACGTGCCGGTCAGATTGACCTGCAGCATGCGCTGCCAGAGCTCCAGCGAAGTGCGGGAGATCGGCGCGGTTTCCACCTGGCCCGCGTTGTTGACCAGGATGTCCACCGGCGCCAGCGCCGTGGCTGCGGCGAAGCCGCGCTGCACACTGACCTCATCCCCGACATCGACGATCTGAAACCCCACCTCACCCAAGGCCGCCAGGGCCAGCTGCTGCACCTGCAGGCGCTCGTGGTTGCGGCCCATCAAGGTGACGCGGGCGCCGGCCTGCAGCAGGCTTTGCGCAATGGCCGCGCCAATGCCGCTGCCACCGCCGGTGACCACGGCGTGCAGGCCTTGCAAAGGTTGCTGAACCAGAGGCGGAAAGTTGCCGGCCATGGCTCAGACCCCCAAGGCCTTGTTGGCCTGCTCTTGTGCGCTCAGGCCCGCGCTGGCCGAGGCCTGCGCGCGCTGGCGCTCGAACTCTTTTTCCAGCTGCGGCTTGGCCGAGAGATAGGCGCGCGGCCAGTTGAGGCCCGGCCCGGCTTGGTAGCCGATGCGCGCCGCTTCGCTGAGCGTCCAGGCCGGGTTGGCCAGATGCGGGCGGGCGATGGCGCAGAGGTCAGCCCGGCCAGCCGCGATGATGCTGTTGACATGGTCGGCCTCGGAGATGGCACCCACGGCCATGGTGGCGATGCCGACGCGGTTGCGGATGCTCTCGGAGAACGGGGTCTGCCACATGCGGCCGTAGGTGGGCTTCTCCTGCTTGCTGACCTGGCCCGAGGACACATCGATCAGGTCGGCGCCGGCCGCCTTGAAGGCCGCCGCGATCAGCACCGCGTCTTCCGGCGTGTTGCCGCCGGGCACCCAGTCATGGGCGGAGATGCGCACCGACATCGGCCGCTCCTCCGGCCAGACCGCACGCAAGGCGCGGAAGACCTCGAGCGGATAGCGCAGGCGGTTCTCCAACGAGCCGCCGTATTCGTCCTCGCGGTGGTTGGTCAGCGGCGAGAGGAAGCTGGAAAGCAAGTAGCCGTGGGCGCAGTGCAGCTCCAGCCAATCGAATCCGGCCGCGGCTGCGCGGCGGGCGGCGGCGACAAAGTCATCGCGCACCCGGTCCATATCGGCCCGGTCCATGGCGCGCGAGGTCTGGCTCACGCCGGCCAGGTACTGCTGGGGCGAGGCCGAGATCAAGGGCCAGTTGCCGGTTTCCAGCGGCTGGTCGATGCCCTCCCAGCCGCGCCGGGTCGAGCCCTTGGCGCCGGCGTGACCCAGCTGCATGGCGATCTTGGCGCTGCTGTGGGTGTGCACGAAGTCCACGATGCGCTGCCAGGCCAGGCCCTGCAGATCGGTGTAGAGCCCGGGGCAGCCCGGCGTGATGCGGCCCTCGGCCGAGGGACAGGTCATCTCGGCGAACACCAGGCCGGCGCCGCCGGTGGCACGGGCGCCCAGGTGCATCAGGTGGTAGTCGCCGACGACGCCGTCGACACAGGAGTACTGCGCCATGGGCGAGACCACGACGCGGTTCTTCAGCGTCAGCCCGCGCAGGCGGAAGGGCGTGAACATGGGCGGCACGGCCTGCTCGGGCAAGCCACTCTGCGCCGCCAGCCAGGCCTCGAAGCGACCCACATAGCCGGCATCACGCTGGCGCAGGTTCTCGTGCGAGATGCGCTGCGAGCGGGTCAGCAGGGAATAGGCAAACTGCTCGGGCGCCAGATGGGCATGGCGCTCGACGTTCTCAAACCATTCGGTGGAGTTGCGCGCGGCGTTCTGGATGCGCAGCACCTCGATGCTTCGACTGGCCTGGTAGACCTCCAGGGCGCGCGTCAGATCACCGCCGGCTTCACCAATATCGCGCGCCAGGGCGATGGCATCTTCCAGCGCCAGCTTGGTGCCCGAGCCGATGGAAAAGTGCGCGGTGTGGGCGGCATCGCCCATCAGCACCACGGGCGCGCGGCCGTTGTGGTGCACCCAGTTCTTGCAGACCACACGCGGGAAACGGATCCACTGCGCCGAGCCGCGCAGGTGCGAGGCATTGCTGATCAGCGCGTGGCCGTCCAGCACCTTGGCGAACAGGCGCTCGCAGAAGGCAATGCCCTCTTCCTTGCTCATGGCCTCCAGGCCGGCGGCCTGCCAGACCGACTCGGGCGTCTCGACGATGAAGGTCGAGTGCGTCTCGTCGAACTTGTAGGCATGGGCCTGGAACCAGCCATGCTCGGTCTTCTGGAAATCGAAGGTGAAGGCGTCGAAGAGCTTGGTCGTGCCCAGCCAGACAAAGCGGCATTGGCGCAGATCGACGTCGGGCTGGTAGGTGGCGCTGTACTTCTGGCGGATGCGGCTGTTCAGGCCATCGCAGGCGATGATGAGATCGGCTTCCACGCCTTCATCGTCTTGCACATCATGTTCGTAGACCAGCTTCACACCCAGCTCGGCACAGCGCGACTGCAGGATGTTCAGCAGCTTCATGCGGCCGATGCCGCAGAAACCATGGCCGCCCGAGCGCATGCTGCGGCCGGCGATGTGCACATCGATATCGTCCCAGTGGTTGAAGGCGGTCAGGATGGCCTCGGCCGT
>JAIXSD010000229.1 GCA_027484885.1 Rubrivivax sp. | reverse complement strand
CCAGCTGGGCGAACAAAGGTGGGTGTCATGAAAACCAAGAGAATTGCCATCGTCGGTGGCGGTACGGCCGGCTGGTTGGCCGCCAATCATTTGGGGCGCGAGTTGCAGGGCGACCCCGAGATTGAAATCACACTGATCGAATCCGACGAGGTGCCCATCATTGGTGTCGGAGAGGGCACGGTGCCCTTCATCAAGACCTCGATGCAGAAGTTCGGGATCAGCGAGGCCGATCTGCTCTTGTCCTGCGAAACCACCTTCAAGCACGGCATCAAGTTCCAAAACTGGATGGCCACGGCAGCCGGCGAGCCGGAGCACTTTTACTACCACCCGTTTTCCTCGCCGTTTCCGGGCGGTGTGGATGTCACGCCTCATTGGTTGTGCGAACCGGATCGACCGTTTGCCGATGTGTCCAGCAGCGCCCGCGTGGCCGAGGCGCAGCGTTCACCAAAGCACATCCAGTCGGGGGCGTACGAAGGCGCGGTGGACTACGCCTACCATGTGAACGCGCACAAATTTGCAGCGCTGCTGGCGCGCAATGCCACGCAGCGGTTTGGCGTCAAGCACCAGATCGCAACAGTGGTGGGTGCCGATCGCGACGAAGCGGGCGATGTGCTCGCGCTTCGCTGCAAGTCAGGCGAGCGTCTGGCTTTTGATTTCTATGTGGACTGCAGCGGATTCGCGTCCTTGCTGACCCATACCGCGCTGAAAGTGCCGTTTGTCGACAAGTCGCACCAGATTCTGACCGACACCGCCTTGGTGCAGCAGGTCCCCTTGGCGCCCGAGGCTGAGATCCCGCCCTACACCTTGGCTCGCGCCCACGAGGCGGGCTGGATCTGGGACATCCCGGTCACCGAGCGGCGGGGTACGGGCTTTGTCTATGCCAGCCACTACATGAGCCAGGACCAGGCCACGCTGGCCTTTGCCCGCCATCTCGGCATCGACCCAGACAAGTTCTCGCCGCGCAAGATCGCCATGAAGATCGGCTACCGCGAGCGGGTGTGGGCTCACAACTGTGTGGCGCTGGGCTTGGCCCAAGGTTTTGTCGAACCTCTGGAGGCGACCTCGATTCTGCTCACCGACTTTGCAGCCGGCCTGCTGGCGCGCAACTTCCCGCGCCATCGCCAGGATGCGCCGCCACTTCGCGAGCATGTCAACCAGGCGGTCCGCTATGCCTGGGAGCGCATCATTGATTTCGTGCAGATGCACTACCACCTGTCGGATCGGGTCGACACCGCCTTTTGGCGGGACAACCGCTACAACGACCACCTCTCGGATGTGCTCCGCCTGCGTCTGGACAAATGGCGTGCCATGCCGCCGCAGCAGACGGACTTCTTCAGCCGCTTCGACCTGTTCAGCGTCGAGAACTACCTCTACGTGCTTCACGGCATGCGCTACCCCTGCCGGGGTTTCGAGCTCTCCGACGCGGAGCATGCCGAGGCGCGGCGTCAGCTGGCTCGCGTCGACAGCCAAACGCGTCAATTGATCGCGGATCTGCCGGGGCACCGTGCCTGGTTGCGGGGTTTGCGGGCGGCTGTGGAGGCGCAATCGCGGGCGGGCGTATCCGGCTGAGCGCGGCCGCGCATGTTTGGCCTCGAGCAGCGACGCGATGGCCATAAAAAAAAGCCCGGCAGTGCCGGGCTTTTTGCTGGGCCGACGGGCGGCCTCGCGATCGATCAGAACTTGGCGCTCAGGCCCAGGCGATAGGTGGTCTCGCCCATGAAGGACCAGGCGGGGTAGCCGATGCGCATGCTGGGCTTGACGTTGACGTTCGTCGCTTCAGCGGCGCCGTACTGGATGTCGTCTTGCTTCAGCAGGTTGATGGCTTCAAAGCTCAGGCGCAGGTTCTTGTTGATGTTCCAGCCAGCGCTGAAGTCCAGCGAACCGTACGGATCGTGCATGCGGTAGCTGTAGTAGCCCGTTTCACGAATCATGTACTTCGAACGCCAGTTGTAAGCCACGCGAGCCGAGTAGTTCTCGTTTTCGTAGAAGCCCACCAGGTTGACGGTGTGCTTGGACGATTGCGTGAACAGAGCCAGGTTGTCGGGGTAGCTGGAAGCCGGCGCCTTGGCATCGGCATAGGTGTAGCTGGCAGCCAGACCGAAGCCGTTGTCCAGGCTGTGGTTGATCTGGGTTTCGAGGCCGTTGATCTTGCCACCGCCAGCGTTCACGTAATTGTTGATGGTCCAGCTGTCGACCTTGCTCAGCGGATCGACCACGCCAACCTTTTGGTTGGTCTTGACCTGGGCGGTCACGAAGTTGTCGATCGACTTGTGGAAGAAGGCTGCCGACACCATATTGCCGCGACCGTAGTAGTACTCGATGCCGAGGTCGAACTGCTTCGACGATTGCGGCTTCAGGGTCACGGTACCGAAGGTCAGCGATTCGTTGCCTGCGCGGTCGTCGTTGTAGCCGGCTTGCTTGGTCAGGAACATGTATTCGAAGTTCGGGCGGGTGATGGCCTTGGCGGCTGCCACACGCAGAACGGTGTTCTTGTCCAGCTTGTAAGCGGCATTCAGGCTGGGCAGCCAGTCGCTGTAGCTCGACTTCTCTTCGCGGATCTTGTTGCTCCAGCCATCGTTGTTGGGCACATCGCCAGCGGCGAGAGGAGTGCCGTCGAACAGGAAGCCCTTGCCGGTCACCTTGGTGTGCACATAACGCAGGCCGAAGTTGCCGCGCCAGCCAGCCTTCTCGAACTCAAACATGCCGTACGCAGCTTGGTTGTCTTCCTCGATGCCTGCGTAGCTGGAGCGCTGAACGGTCCAAGAAGCGGTGTTCTTGTCGTACAGAGCGGCCATGCCGCTCAGATTGGCTTCGGGGAAAGCCCAGCCGTTCGGGCCCATCTTGATGGAGCCGCTGTACAGATCGCTGGTGTTGCCCAGCACCACAGTCTTGGAGAAGGTGCCGCGCAGGGCGCTTTGCTCGTAGCGGTGGCTGGTTGCACGCAGACCCGTCTTGAACGAGGTCAGGCCATTCCAGTCCAGATCGATGGTGGCGTCCGCTTGAGCGAAGCGCTCCTTGTCCGAGTTGGGCTGTTGTTGGTCGGTCGCCCAGCCGGTGGGTGCCAGTTGCTTGGGCAAGTTGGCGGTCGTGATGTCCAGCGAGGTGGTCGGTGCGATCGAGATCTGTTTGCCGGTGGCATCGATGCTGCCTTGGAACTTGGGCAGGCTTTGGCCTGCATCCCACCAGCCCACGCCGTAGTTCATGGTGTGCGAGGTGCCGCCCTTGGCTTTGGTCTCGCCAACGACCAGGTCCACCTTGACGATGTCGGACTTCAGCGTGCCGTTCAGCACCAGGCTCTCCGACGACATCTTGCCTTGGCGAGCCCAGGTCTGGATGAAGGTGTTGACCGGGTTCTTGGCGTCAGCCGTGGCCTTCAGGCACAGGCCAGCTGCGTTCTGTTGCACGCAGTTGGAGATGGCCGCCGGGTTGTCAGCGCTGGGGTCGTTTTGGCGGGTGAACAGGTACAGATTGCTGTTGGTGTTGTCACCGGTCAGCTTCAGGTTCACATAGTTCAGGCCCAGTTCCACGCTGTCCGAGGGCTTGGCTTGCAGGGTGATGTTGAAGGCATCGCGCTTGCGATCCTGCACAAAGGTGGCGGGGGCCACGTCACCGGCCCAGCCGGCGTCGGACTCAATGCCGCGGCGCACGTACTGGCTGTTTTCCTTGGCACCGGCCACCAAGACACCGAAGGTCTTGCTGTCATTGCGCCAGCTGTACAGGCCTGCCACGTCCTTGGCCACATCGGTGCTCACGGTGCCCTTGCCCAGCTTCAGGCTGCCGAACACGGTGTTGGCCTTCAGGTCCAGAGGCTTGCGGGTCTTGACGATGACCGTGCCGCCGATGCCGCCTTCGGTCAGGTCAGCTTGGGAGGACTTGTAGACCTCCATGCCGCCGATCAGTTCGGAAGGCAGCAGCGAGTAGTTGAACGAACGGTCGATGGTGGCCTGGTCGTACCAGCCGGTCGAAGCCACGGTTTGGCCGTTCAGGGTGGTGTAGGTCATTTGCGGGTCGGAGCCGCGGACCGAAACCGAGGCGCCCTGACCGAATGCACGACCCACGGTGATACCAGGCAGGCGACCCAGCGATTCGCCCACGTCGGAGTCAGGCAGCTTGCCCACGTCTTCCGCCGACACCGCGTCAACCACGGCGCTGGCGTTCTTCTTGATGTTGACCGCGGATTCCAGCGAAGCGCGGATACCGGTGACCACCACTTGCTCCAGCTGAGCGGTGTCTTGCTTCGGCGCGGCTTGCTGAGCCTGCGCCGACAGGGCCGCGCCCAACAGCGTCAGCGTGACCGCCGCGGCGACGGGATTCTTCTTGACCTTCATAACTGCTCCTCGATATGGCCGGTATGGATGAGTCGGCCTGTTAAGACGCGGAACCGGCAGCAGACCAATCTGCAAATTGGTCTGAGCCTGGTGCCTCCTTTGACGTACGAATGCAACCAATGCCATGCCACTATACGGCCCGCTAGTGCCACTTTGCTACCACTTTTCGGTTCGTGTTTTCCCTGCTGTGGCGAGCTTGCCACCATGTTTTTTGGGACTTGCCGAGGCCATGAGCGCTAGGCCGAATGGCGCAGGGAGGGTGGGTGGCCGGGTTTTCGCGTCACGCGCTCTTGGTAGCACATTGGTATTGCCTGGTAGGGCGCTTCGAAAAGGCCAGGTGATCCCGGTGTGCTGGCGCCGATCTGGTCCATCAGCAGTGCATTGCTAACCTCATTCCGATTGAAGTCGCCGGGTGTTCGTGAGCGGAGTTGGCCCGCGGACCCTGTGCTGTGTTTGGCGACCAAGGTGCTTCCTTGCCTGCTTCGACGCGAGAGGCGATCGACTAAAGAGGAAAGCGGGTCGGCTGCGGAGTGACAGTCCACTGCCGTGGTCGGAGCCCATTCGGCCGGGTTCTCCGTGCTGGCCGCTGCGTCCTGAAAGTTTTTCAGAAATTTTGTTGGCGCTGGAAAAATGCTGTGCTACAGTAGCGGGCTTGCCTCGGAGGGGTGGCCGAGTGGTTAAAGGCAGCAGACTGTAAATCTGCCCGCTTACGCGTACGCTGGTTCGAATCCAGCCTCCTCCACCAAGGCAAACGCTTTTCTTGATTCGAGCTGTCGGCAGGTCCGGCAGCTCGATCCCAAGTCAAGTTGCAAGGCTCCCGGGCGGGAGTAGTTCAATGGTAGAACCTTAGCCTTCCAAGCTAATGACACGGGTTCGATTCCCGTTTCCCGCTCCAGGGTTGGGTGAGAAGCGAAGCAGTGTCAGTTTGTGTCGTCACGGGTTTGTGGTTTTCTGTAGGCAGGCTGCAAACCCGTGCCGATGCCCATGTGGCTCAGTGGTAGAGCACTCCCTTGGTAAGGGAGAGGTCACGCGTTCGATCCGCGTCATGGGCACCACCTCTTTTCTTCTTCTAGTCTGATCGAGTCCTTCTCAGGAGCGCAGAAATGGCAAAAAGCAAGTTTGAACGCACCAAGCCGCACGTCAACGTCGGCACCATCGGTCACGTGGACCATGGCAAGACGACCTTGACGGCTGCGATCGCCACCGTGCTGTCGAAGAAGTTCGGCGGCGAGGCCAAGGCCTACGACCAGATCGACGCTGCGCCTGAAGAAAAGGCCCGCGGCATCACCATCAACACCGCGCACGTCGAGTACGAAACCGCTGGCCGTCACTACGCCCACGTGGACTGCCCCGGCCACGCTGACTATGTGAAGAACATGATCACCGGCGCCGCACAGATGGACGGCGCGATCCTGGTGTG
>JAIXSD010000365.1 GCA_027484885.1 Rubrivivax sp. | reverse complement strand
GTGCCGAAGAGGTGTCGTCGCTCATCGCTTGTGTTGGCTCATCCAGCCTTCGAGGTAATGGATGTTGGTGCCGCCTTCAATGAACTTGGCGTCGACCATCAGCTCGCGGTGCAGCGGGATGTTGGTCTGGATGCCTTCCACCACCGTCTCGCTCAGGGCGATGCGCATGCGGGCCAGGGCCTGCTCGCGGGTGTCGCCGTGGACGATGATCTTGCCGATCATCGAGTCGTAGTGCGGCGGCACGACGTAGTTGGTGTAGACATGCGAATCCACGCGCACACCCGGGCCGCCCGGTGCGTGCCACATGGTGATGCGGCCCGGCGACGGCGTGAACTTGAAGGGGTCTTCCGCGTTGATGCGGCACTCGATCGAATGGCCGCGCATGGTGATGTTGCGCTGGGTGAAGGGCAGCTTCTCGCCGGCCGCCACCTTGATCTGCATCTGCACGATGTCGATGCCGGTCACCAGCTCCGTCACCGGATGCTCGACCTGCACGCGGGTGTTCATTTCGATGAAATAGAACTCGCCGTTCTCGTACAGGAACTCGAAGGTACCGGCGCCGCGGTAGTTCATCTTGCGGCAGGCCGCGGCGCAGCGGTCACCGATCTTCTCGATGATGCGGCGCGGGATGCCGGGGGCCGGCGCTTCTTCCAGAATCTTCTGGTGGCGGCGCTGCATGGAGCAATCGCGCTCGCCCAGCCAGACGGCGTTCTTGTGCTCGTCGGCCAGCACCTGGATTTCCACATGCCGTGGGTTCTCCAGGAACTTCTCCATATAGACCTGCGGGTTGCCAAAGGCAGCGCCGGCTTCGGTGCGGGTCATCTGCACCGCGTTGACCAGGGCCGCTTCGGTGTGCACCACGCGCATGCCACGGCCACCGCCGCCGCCTGCGGCCTTGATGATGACCGGGTAGCCGATGGCGCGGGCGATCTTGATGATCTCCTTCGGGTCTTCGGGCAGGGCGCCGTCCGAGCCGGGCACGCAAGGCACGCCAGCGCGGATCATGGCCTGCTTGGCCGAGACCTTGTCGCCCATCATGCGGATGGACTCGGGCGTCGGGCCGATGAAGGTGAAGCCGCTGCGCTCCACGCGCTCGGCAAAGTCGGCGTTCTCGCTCAGGAAGCCATAGCCGGGGTGGATGGCTTCGGCATCGGTCACCTCGGCGGTGGCGATAATGGCCGGCATGCTGAGGTAGCTCTGCGACGAAGGCGCGGGGCCGATGCAGACGGCCTCATCGGCCAGCTTCACATACTTGGCATCGCGGTCGGCTTCCGAGTAGACGACCACCGACTTGACGCCCAGCTCGCGGCAGGCGCGCTGAATCCGGAGGGCAATTTCCCCCCGGTTCGCAATCAGAATCTTCTTGAACATCGCAAATCCTTATTCGATGACGAACAAGGGTTGACCGAATTCGACGGGCTGGCCGTTTTCGCACAGCACCTTGGTGATCGTGCCGCTGAAGTCGGCATCGATCTCGTTCATGATCTTCATCGCTTCGATGATGCAGATCGGCGAGCCTTCCTTGATCGGCTGACCGACTTCGGCGAAGGGTTTGGCGTTCGGGCCGGAGGCGCGGTAGAAGGTGCCGACCATGGGCGACTTCACCACATGGCCGGTTTCGGCCGGAGCTGCGACAGGCGCGGCCGGTGCGGCGGCCACCGGGGCTGCGGCCACAGGGGCGGCAGCCACTGGCGCGGCGGCGGGCGCGGCCATCATCATGGGCACGGCCACCGAGCCGTCCGACTTGACGATGCGGACCTTGCCATCGGCTTCGGTGATTTCGAGTTCAGAAATATTCGACTCGGACACCAAATCGATCAGGGTCTTGAGCTTGCGCAGATCCATAGAATTTCTCCAGCGATTGATATTTATTGTTGGAAAACAAAGGCGGCTTTGTGAGCCGCCACCCTCGACGACTCAGGGCTGCGGGTGCTGCTGCAGCTGTGTCATGGCGTAGCTCAGGGCCAGTTGGTAGCCCTGCGCGCCCAGACCGCAGATCACGCCGACCGCGAGGTCGGACAGATAACTGTGGTGGCGGAACGCTTCGCGTTTGTGAACGTTGGACAGATGGACTTCGATGAAAGGCAGGGCCACGGCGGCCAGCGCATCACGAATGGCCACGCTGGTGTGCGTGTAGGCGGCCGGGTTGATGATGATGAAGCGGCTGCCGTCCTGCGCGGCGGCCTGGATGCGATCCACCAGGGCGCCTTCGTGGTTGCTTTGGAAGGATTTTAGTCCATACCCTGCATTGGTCGCCATTTCCTGCAAATCAGCATCGATCTGCGCCAATGTTCGCGAACCATACACACCCGGCTCCCGGCTTCCCAGGAGGTTGAGGTTGGGTCCATGAATGACAAGAATCTGCATCGGCGAGGGCCTTGGCGGTCCGTGGCTGGATTAGAGCCGGGACACTAGAAACGGAAAAGGCCGGACTTTACGCGTTTTAGGGGCCGATCGCCGCAGCTCGGCGTAAATAATTTGCTTGACCCTTTGGCGCAATTGCGCTTGCCTGAACAGGGCCGCCTGCCGCGCTGGCACCGGGCATCAGGGTCGCCGGCGAGGAAATTCAGGCCTTGCCGGCGGCCAGTTCGCGCAGCTCGGCCAGGGTGGTGGCGCCGGTTTTGCGCCACTGGATCAGCCCGTCGGCGCCCAGCGCCACGCTGAAAGGCAGGCCGCCCTGGCTGTTGCCGAGTGTGCGTGCCAATTGCGTACCGGTCAATCCAGCCATGCCCTGGGGGAAGTCCAGGGGCAGCTTTTGCAAGAAGGCGCGCACCGGCGTCGGGGCGTCCACCGCCAAGCCGATGACCTGCCAGCCTTGGGCCTTGAACTCGCGCTGGAACTCGGCCAGCTCGGGCAGCTCTTTCACGCAAGGCGGGCACCAGGTGGCCCAGAAATTGATCAGCAGCTTCTGGCCGCGGAAGTCGGCCAGGCGCAGCTCGCCGCCTTCCGGGCGCTCGAAGCTGGCCGCCCAAAGCTCGGTCTCGGCGGCCGGCAGGCTGGCTGCGCCTGCCGGTGGCAGGGCGGCGCTTGGCGTTGAGCCGGCCGGAGCGGGGGCTTGCGGTGCGGTGCGAATGCCCAGGTAGAGGCCGCCCAGACCGGCCGCGCCCGCCAGGGCGCGCAGGGCCCAGCGGCGGCCGCTGGAGACGGGCGAGGCAGGCGGGGTGTCGCTGTCGGGGGCGGGGGGCTGGTTGCTCATGGCTGGTGTTCGCTTTCGGTGTCGTCGGGTTCGTCGAGCAGGCGCTGCAAGGCGGCCAGGTCGCCGCGCTCGCTGCGCCCGCGGCTGTCCAGCTTGAGGGCGCCGCGCAGGTCGTCGAAATCCAGAATGCTCAGGTGCACGGTGATCTGCTCCTGCAAGGCGCGGCAGGGCGCGGCCAGCGAGAGCACATCGATCTGCCGGCCCCGGGCGTCATGGCTGGCGCCCACCTCGTAGTCCACGCCCAGATTGATCAGGGCGATCTCGGCGGCCTTGCTGTCGTCGCAGTAGAGCTGCAGATGGATGTTGTTCAGCCGGGTGGCCGTGCCACGCCAGACGGCGCCGCAAAGGTGGGGGCGGAACTCGGCCAGCCGCGTCATCCACTGCGCCGCCAGCTCGCGCAGGGCGCGCAGCTCGGCCGGTTGGGTGTCGCTGCAAAAGATGGCCAGGTACTCGCGCACCTCGTCTTCCAGCTCTTCATTGCTGGGCAGGGCGGCGCGGCCGTTGCGGCTCAGGCCCAGCACCTTCAGCGCGCGCTGCTTGGCCGGGCCGTATTCCAGGCCTTCTTCCACCACCAGGCGGGCGGCGGTGGCGGCGATTTCTTGGCTGAGGGTGGATTCGCTGGACATCGGGCTCAGGGTAGCTCAACCGCGGGCATGCGTGCTTCGATGGTCGCAGCACGCGACAGCACGTAGGGCGATGCGGGGCGTTTTTCAAAGCGCTTGGGCGCCGGCAGCATCACGGCCAGGCGGGCGGCTTGGTTGGCGCTGAGCCGGCTGGCGTCCTGGCTGAAGTAGTGGCGGGCGGCCGCCTGGGCGCCGAACAGGCCTTCGCCCCATTCGACGTTGTTCAAATAGATGTCGAGGATGCGCTGCTTGCTCAGCAGGCCTTCCAGCATGAAGGTGATCAGGAACTCCTGGCCCTTGCGCGCCAGATTGCGCTCGCCGCTGAGAAACAGGTTCTTGGCCAGCTGCTGGGTGATGGTGGAGCCGCCCACCACCTTGGCCGGCTTGGCCGCCTTGCTGGCTGCCGGGCTGGCCTGGGCGAGTTTCTTCTCTTGCTTGGCCTGGGCGCGCTGGTTGCGCTCCCAGGCTTTTTCCAGGGCGTCCCAGTCCACGCCGCTGTGCTCGGCAAAGCTGGCGTCCTCGCTGGCAATCACCGCGCGGCGCAGCTGGGGCGAGATCGCCTCGCCATCGACCCAGGTCTGGCTCCAGGGCAGGGCGCCTTGTTCGGTGAGGATGCGCCAGGCCTCGGCCCGCTGGAAGGTGGTGGACTGCGGCGCCAGCACATTCATCAAGGCGATGCGGCCCGCAAAGTAGAGCTGCAAGGCCAGCGCTCCCAGCAGCAGCAGGGCGGCCAGCCGGGTGAGGAATCGCCAGGGTTTCATGGCTGCGGGGCGGCCAGTTCCTGGCGCAGCGCTTGCAGCACCGGGCTGGTGTCCGGCCGGACGCCGCGCCACAGGGCAAAGGCCTCGGCCGCTTGCTCGACCAGCATGCCCAGGCCATCGCGGCCCTCGGCGCCTTGGGCTGCGGCCCAGGCCAGGAAGGGCGCGGCGGCCGGGCCGTACATCATGTCCAGCGCCAGGGCACCGGGGGCCAGCACACCGTCGGCCACCGGCACGGCGGCGCCGGCCAGGCTGGCACTGGTGCCGTTGATCAAGACCTGGAAGCCGCTGCCGCAGTCGTGCAGGCTGTGCGCTTGCAGGTCCACGCCGTGCTGAGCCGCCCAGTCGGCATGCTGGGCCACCAAGCTGGCGGCCTTGTCCACGCTGCGGTTGGCCACGGTGATGGCGGCCGGCTGGGCCGCGATCAGGCTGCCCAGCACGCCGGCCGAGGCGCCGCCGGCGCCTAGCAGCAGCACGTTCAGGCCAGCCAGGCGGCGGCCGGCGTTGTGCTCGATGTCGCGCACCAGGCCGGCGCCATCGGTGTTGTCGCCGAACCAGTCGGGGCGGCCGTCAGCCGCGGTGTCAAAGCGCAAGGTGTTGACCGCGCCGGCCAGGCGGGCGCGCTCGCTCAGGCGTGAGGCGAGGGCATGGGCTTCAAACTTGAAAGGCACGGTGATATTGCAGCCGCGCGCGCCACCGGCGGCAAAGGCCTGGATGTGCGCGGCAAAACCATCGAGCGGGCAGAGCAATCGCTCGTAGCGCAGCGCCTGGCCGGTCTGGGCGGCGAACTGGGCGTGGATGGCGGGCGAGCGGCTGTGGGCCACCGGGTTGCCGGCCACGGCATACAGATCCATAGCAGGCGCAGTCATGGTTGCGGGCTCAAGCTGGTTTCCAGGCCGTCTTCGCGGGTGAAGCGGAAGCGCGAGGTGATGACCAGCACTTCGGCGCCCTTGCGCATGGCCTGGCTGAAATTGCCGAAAGGGCTGGCGGCGCGAACGATGGCCACGGCCCGGCGGTCGAGGTTGTTGTTGCCCGAGGAGGCGACGATGTCGGTCTCGATCACGCGGCCGCGGTGGTCCACATGGATGTTCATGGTCAGCTCGCCGTAGAGCTTGCGGCCTTTGTAGGT
>JAIXSD010000746.1 GCA_027484885.1 Rubrivivax sp. | reverse complement strand
GCGCCTTGCTCGAAGCTCAGCGATCGGGCCGCGGCCAGGTGATCGACGCCGCCATCCTCGACGGCCTGGGCCTGCTCGGCGGCCTGGTCTCGGCCCTGCGCAGCGAGGGGCAGTGGAGCGATCGCCCCGCCGACAACTTCTTTCTGCACAGCTCGCCTTTTTACGACTGCTT
Organism: Rubrivivax sp.; assembly: GCA_027484885.1. Lineage (GTDB taxonomy): Bacteria > Pseudomonadota > Gammaproteobacteria > Burkholderiales > Burkholderiaceae_C > Paucibacter_A. Next base: position 3,507 of record JAIXSD010000746.1, on the reverse strand, counting down.
CGAGTGTGCCGACGGCGGGTTTCTGAGCCTGGGCGCCATCGAGCCGCGGTTCTACGCCCGCTTGCTGCAAGGTTTGGGCCTGCATGACGTCGACCCGGCCCAGCAGCTGAGCACCGAACACTGGCCCAGCCTGCGCGCCCGCGTGGCCGAGCGCATCAAGACGCGCAGCCGAGCCCAGTGGGAGCGGGATCTGGCCGATCTGGATTGCTGCGTGGCGCCCGTGCTCGGCCTGGACGAGGCGGCCGCGCATGCGCACGCACAGGCGCGTGGCAACCATGTGCGCATCGACGGGCATTGGCAGCCCGCCCCGGCCCCGCGCTTTTCACGCAGCCACTTGCGGACGCCCGAAGCCGGGCCGCAAGCGGGCGAACACCGGGATGAGATCCTGGCTGCGCTTGACGCTGCGCGGACTGCGCGCGAGGCTTGAGGCATCCACATCCAAGTCACCGGCCAAGCGGGCGGGGCCTGAGCCAAAAACAAAAAAGCCCCAGCGATTTCTCACTGAGGCTTGCTTGCGTCGGCATCGAATTTCCTTGCGGACCCTTCGTGCGACATTTTGTTAGTTTGGTGCGGCTGGCAGGATTCGAACCCACGACCCCTTGGTTCGTAGCCAAGTACTCTATCCAACTGAGCTACAGCCGCTCCAAGCCCTCTACTATAGCACGGTATTTTTGTACCGAACAATACTTTTGCAAACTTTTTGAAAACTTCGCCGAAGCTGATTTCCAAACGCCAGCAAAACGAGGGGTCAAACTTCAAAGCCAAGGCGTTGCTTCAAAACTTCGCCTCAACTCTCAATACCCTCATCCGTGTCGCCACAGATGTATTTCGCGCCCCGTGATTCGGGCTGAAAACCCAAACTCGAGAGCACCTCGTTTCAAACTCCAAACACCTCGTCCGAAGAACCTTCAAGGCGCTTGAAACTCAATCCGAGATCAAACCTAAATTAAAAAGGTCAGCAATTACTCGCTGACCTTTTTCTTTTCTTATTGTTGGTGCGGCTGGCAGGATTCGAACCCACGACCCCTTGGTTCGTAGCCAAGTACTCTATCCAACTGAGCTACAGCCGCGAAGCCTTGCACTATAGCATGCTTTATTTGAACTTGGGAAGACTTTTCAATTTTTTGACTCAAACCAGCGTGGCGGCCGACTCGTGGCAGCGAGCGCGGCGGTCCAGATCGCCGTCCTGCTCGGCCAGATGGGCCAGCACCAACCAGCTGCGGCGGCGCGCAGCCGTGCCCAGACTCGATTCATCGGCCACCTGCTCCAGGATCAGGCGTGCCTTGCCCCAGAGCTGACGCTCGGCCAGCGCGTGGCCCAGGGCGTAGCTGAAGGCACGGTCACGAGGGAATCGCTGCACCGCGGTTTCCAGGCGCTGCAACCATTCGGGGCCCAGGCCGGGCAAGACCAGCACCAAGGCCTCGGCCAGCGTCGCCCGTTCGTCGGCGCCAAGCTCGGCCACATCGTCCCAGAAGGGGCGCAGCCAGCCGCGTCCATCGTCTGGCACACCCAGCGCCCCCGCCCGCTGCGCCGCGCGCGCGGCGACAAACACATCGCGGCGGTCGGCGCTGTCCAGCTGCTGCCAGACGGAGCGAAGCTGGTCGGCATCGCGGGCCGCATCGAGCGCCTCGAAGGCCAGCGAGCGCAACAAGCCCTGCGCCGCAACCTTGGAAAAGCCCTGGTGCTTGGCCAGCAGACGTGCAGTGCGAAGTGCCTCCAGCGGCTGCTTGGCCAAGCGGCTGGCCTGCAGTTTCAGGCGCAGAGCCTGGGTGCGGCGCGCCACACCCGGAGAGAGCTCGGCCAGCAGGCTCAGCGCACGCGGGGCATCGCGGTCATCCAGCGCCCACTCGGCGGCCAGCAGACGGGCGCCCTCCTCTTGCGCGCGGCCTTGCGGCGAGCGCTTGGCGGCGTCCAGCGCCAGCTGCAGCTGTTCATCGCGGCGGCGCTTGTCCTGCAGGCGGTGGGCGCTGCTGGCCGAGAGCAGATGGCCCAGGGCCAGAAAGCCCTCGTCCTGCTGCAACTCGGGCGTCTGGGCATGGATGCTGAGCGCGCGCTGGGCGGCCTTCTGGGCGCGGCCATAGCGGGCGCCAAAAAACTCGGCCAGCGCATCACGCAAAGCCAGCTGGGCGCCGCGCTCGCGCTGGGCCAGGCGCCACTCGTGGGCACGGCGCGGCAGGCTGGTCAAGGCGCCAATTGTCTGGATGGCGGTGACCAAGGCGAAGCAGGTGCCGACCAAGGCCAGCAAGAACAGGTTCAGCGACACATCCAGGCGCCAGCCGTTCCAGTAGAAGCTGGCCAGCCCATCGTTCTGGCCCAAGGCCAGCGCGGCCACCACCGCCACGGTGAACAAGAGGACCAACCACACCACGGTACGCATGAACCGAACCTTTGCTTTCGTTCTTTTTGATTTGGGAGTCGACCGCGCGGCCCTGCTCAGGGCAATCAGCGGCCCGCTGCAGCGGCCGCAAGGGCGGCCAGGGTGTCATCGGGGCGCGGCACGCTGACCTGGCGCGCCTGACCGGCGACCTGGCGCACCAGATCGATGGCCGAGCTGACCTTGCGGGAGCGGGCGTCGAAATAATGGTTCAGCACATCCTGGCTGTCACGCAGATCGGCCTGCGCGGTGTCGAACTGGCGGCTCAGCAAGGCCAGGCGGGCATTGAGCAAGCGCAGCTTGAGGTTCTCGCGCAGGAAAAACGCCTGCTCGGGCGCCAGCAGCACCGCCTCGGGATGTTCGATGCGGGTGACGCGAACCAGGGTGCGGGTCTCGCCCCAGACCAGGCCCGCCATTTCGGCCAAGCGGGTCTTGGCGCGCCACCACCAGACCGACAGCGGGCCGTCGTCCTCGCCCGGTGCCGCGTCGCCTTTGCCGTCTTGCGCCTTGGCGCCGGGGCCTGTCGCCTTGCCAGCGCGGCCCGGCGCCGTCGCCGGCTCACCACCGCGTTCGGCCACCGCCAGCAGGGGCAGCTCGTCGAGCAGGCGCACCACCTCGTCGAGCTTGATGGTCAGGGTGGACACATCGACCACGCTGATGGCCTTGACGCGGTCCAAGTCACGCGCCACGGCGCGGCGCACGCCCTCCATGCGCGGCTGCTTGTAGCGCAGCAGGCGCTCGTCGGCCTGCTTGAGCGTGGCCACCAGGGGCTCGACGCTGCCGGTCACGGCGGCTTGCTGCAGGGCCACGCGGATGGAGGCTTCGATGTCGCCGATCACGTTTTCATCACGCGAGCGAGACATCGACTGGATCAACTCTTCCAGCTGACCGCGCTGCAAAGCGACCTCGGCCAGGCGGGCATCGAGCAAGGCCACCTTGGCGGCGGTGTCGCGGGTCAGGTCTTGCGACTGACGCGAGGCGGCACGGGCCTCGCTGGCCTCGGCCTGCACCAGCTCCTGGCGGCGCACCAGCTCTTGCTCCAGCGCTTGCTGGCGGCTCAGGCCTTGCCAGGCCAGGCCCACACCGGCCAGCGAGGCGACGCCGAGCAGCAGCAGGGTCACCGGCACCCAGCT
>JAIXSD010000064.1 GCA_027484885.1 Rubrivivax sp. | reverse complement strand
GGAACTCTTCCTTGCCCGGGATGCGGCTGGCCATGGTGAACTGGCCGCCGATCTGCGCCGCGGCGTCGAAGAGGTGCACTTCATGCCCCCGCTCGGCCAGGGTGGTGGCCGCCGCCAAGCCCGAGGGGCCGGCGCCGACCACGGCCAGCTTCTTGCGCGGCGCCTTCAGCGTGGCAATCGGGATGATGGGCAGCTCCTGCTCGTGGCAGGCGCGCGGGTTGACCAGGCAGGAGGCGATCTTCTGCTGGAAGGCATGGTCCAGGCAGGCCTGGTTGCAGGCGATGCAGGTGTTGATCTCGTCGGCGCGGCCCTCGCGCGCCTTTTTCACAAAAGCCGGGTCGGCCAGGAAAGGCCGGGCCATGCTGACCATATCGGCCGCGCCCTCGGCGAGCAGGTTCTCGGCCACCTCAGGGCTGTTGATGCGGTTGCTGGTGATCACCGGTGTGGTGATGCCCTCGGCGCGCAGGGCCGCGCGCAGCTGGGCAGTCACGCCGGCAAAGGCCGCGCGCGGCACCGAGGTGGCGATGGTGGGCACACGCGCCTCATGCCAGCCGATGCCGGTGTTGATCAGCGTGGCGCCGGCCTTGACCACACCACGCGCAAGCTGCAGCACCTCGTCCCAGTTGCTGCCGTCGGGGATCAGGTCCAGCATGGACAGGCGGTAGATGATGATGAAGTCCGGGCCCACGGCCTCGCGCATGCGGGTGAGAATCTCGAGCGCAAAGCGCATGCGGTTCGCATAGCTGCCGCCCCACTCGTCCTGCCGGTGGTTGGTGTGGGTGACCAGGAACTGGTTGATCAGATAGCCCTCGGAGCCCATCACCTCGACGCCGTCGTAGCCGGCCTCGCGGGCCAGCTTGGCGCAGCGGATGAAGGCGCGGATCTGCCGCTCGATGCCTCGGGCCGAGAGCTCACGCGGCGTGAAGGGCGTGATCGGCGACTGGATGCGCGAGGGCGCCACACACAGCGGCGAGTAGCCGTAGCGCCCGGTGTGCAGGATCTGCAGCGCGATCTTGCCGCCTTCGGCATGCACGGCCTCGGTCACCACCCGGTGGCGGCGCGCCGCGCCCGAGGTGGCCAGGGTGCCGGCGAAGGGCTTGGTCCAGCCCTCGATGTTCGGTGCATAGCCGCCGGTCACCATCAGGCCCACCTCGCCGCGCGCGCGCTCAGCAAAGTAGGCGGCCATGCGGTCGAAATGTTTGCGGCCATCTTCCAGGCCGGTGTGCATGCTGCCCATCAGCACGCGGTTCTTCAGCGTGGTGAAGCCCAGGTCCAGCGGTTCAAGCAGGTGCGGGTAGTTCATGGCGGCGGCTCGCTGAAGGTGGCTCTCGGTGGCAGGGCAAACGACTGCGGGCGATGCTAGCAGCGCACCCCTGCGGTGCGCGCCGCCGGGCGGGGCTTTGGAGAGCTGCCCCCAAATGTAAAGAAGCCGCCCAGCAACACAAGTTCACCGCGGCGACACAGGCGCACACCGCCGAGCAACACGCAGCCCGCCCAATCGCGCCGGTACGCCCTGCCCCGATTCCTCTTTTCTCTCTTCCCTATTTTTCGGAGTTCTCCTCGATGCGATTCAAGCAAATCTGGGGCTCAGGCCTGAGCTGCCTGGCCCTGAGCGCGGTCACCCTTCTGAGCGCCTGCGGCGGCGGCAGTGGCAGCAGCAGCAACACCCAAGTCCGCCTGCTCAATGCCAGCGTGGGCTACAACTCGCTGGACCTGGCCGTCAACAGCACGACCCTCAACACCGGCGTGGCCTACGGCAGCGTGGGCAGCTATGCCAGCGTCGACACCAGCGCCACCAGCACACAGATCCAGACCACCGGCGTGGGCGCCACCGTGGCCAACCTCACGCCCACGCTCGCAGCCGACAGCCACTACACCATCATTGCCTACGGCTGGGGTGGCGCGGTGCGCAACAGCCTGCTGCAGGAAACCGAAACGGCCGCCGATGCCAACAAGAGCAAGCTGCTGGTGCTGAATCTGGCGCCCGATGCCGGCGCGCTGGACGTCTACATCACCGCCGCCAACAACAGCGACAGCCTGGAGACCGCCACCCCGGTGGCCAGCGCCATCGCCGGCGGCACCGGCAGCGGCTACAACACCCTGAACTCGGGCACCTTCCGCATCACCCTGACCGGCAGCGGCAAGCCCACCGACATCCGCCTTGACCTGCCCAGCGTCACGCTGGAATCCACCGGCGTGGCCACCCTGGTGGCCACCGCCACCGCCGGCGGCCGCCTGGTCAATGGCATGGTGCTCAAGCAGCAGGGCACGGTCAACAACCTGCCCACCAACAAGGCACGGGTGCGCGTGGCCGCCACCCTGGCCGGCGCGGCCTCGGTCAACGCCAGCATCGGCGGCCAGAGCGTGCTGCCTTCCACCCTGGCGCCGCAGATCGGCGCCTACACCACGGTGGAGGCTGGCGCCCCGGTGCTGGACCTGCGCGTCAACGGCATCGCGCTGAACACCAGCAACCCCACGCTCAAGGCCGGCGGCGACTACACCTTGCTGGTCTGGGGCACGGCCGCCAGCCCGCAGCTCAGCGTGCTCAGCGATGACAACCGCCTGCCCACCGCCAGCGGCACCGCCAAGATCCGGCTGATCAACGGCCTCTCGGGCGCCAACACCGGCCTGGGCATGGCGCTGGACTACAGCAGCATCGCCAGCAACATCACACCTGGCAGCGCCTCCAGTGCCGCCGTGGTCAACGCCAGCGCCACCGCCTCCCTGCTGACCGTGAACTCGCCCGCATCCGCCACCGCCATCTACAGCAATGCCAGCCTGATCGTGCCAACCAGCGCGGTGTTCAGCCTGTTCATGATGGGCGACCCAGCGGCGCCAATCGGCCAGTTGGTGCGCGACGACCGTTGAGAAATTGAGGCGAGGGTTTTGGCTGGCAAGATGCCGGCCATGCCCTCGCCCACGCTTTCCACGTCCCCCTCCGCCCCCCACCGCCTCAGCCTCTGGGCCGGCCTGGCCGTCATCCTGGCCTGGGGCCTGAACTTCCCGCTGCAGAAGACCCTGCTCACGGCCATGGGCCCGGAGGGTTTTCTGTTCCTGCGCTTTGCGCTGATGCCGGTCTTGGTCACGGGCCTGCTGCTGCAACAGCATGGCCTGCGCTGGCCGCGGGTGTCACGCGCCGATGCCTGGGCCCTGCTGCGCCTGGGCTTCCTGGGTCAGGGCCTGCACCTGGCCCTGTCCAGCTACGGCATCCATTTCTCCACGCCGTTTTCCAGCTCGGTGCTGCTGGCCTGCGGGCCGGTGTTCACGCTCTTGATCCTGCGCGCCTGGGGCCTGGAGCGCCTGCGCCGGCCGCAGCTGCTGGGCATGGCCGTGGCCGCCGCGGGCGCCCTGCTCTTCATGTCAGACAAGCTGCTGGCCGCCAACTGGCGCGCCGGTGGTGGCGACCTGGTGCTGCTGACCGCGGCCGCCTTGTTCAGCTACTACACGGTGGCGGCCAAGCCCCTGATCGAGCGCCACGGTGCCGTGCTGGTGATGTGTTATGCCTCGCTGACCGCCACCGTGCCGGTGCTGGCCTACGCCACGCCCGCGGCCCTGCGTGTGGACTGGGCGGTGCTCAGCCCCTGGATCTGGTTGGGCTCGCTCTGGGCCATCGTCGTCATCGGCTTCCTGACCTGGCTGGCCTGGGGTTGGGTCAATGCCCAGCGCGGCGTGGCCCGCACCGCGCCGCTGATCTACCTGATGCCACCCATCGCCGGCGTGGCCGCCTGGCTCAGCACCGGTGAAACCTTCAGCGCCGTCAAGCTGGCCGGTGCCGCCCTGGCCCTGGGTGGCGTGGCCCTGGCCCAATTCACCGGCCAGGCCAGGCCCGCCGCGCCCGTTGAATCCGGCACCATCCAGGGAGGCTGAAGCCATGCAGGTCGCCTACCGGATCGAGGCGCTGAGCGCCGCACAGTTCCCCGAGTTTCTGGCCTATCTGAACG
>JAIXSD010000223.1 GCA_027484885.1 Rubrivivax sp. | reverse complement strand
CTCGGTGCCCCTGTCCGAACGCAATGAGCGAAGCGAATGAAGAGAGTTGGGCACCGGCCCCGAGGCGCGAGCAGCGCAGGGAAGTCGGTCCGCCAGGGCCGACCCCGGAACCATGAGCCTGGCAGCGGCACGGGCTGCAGGGCCTCACGAGAAAACCAAGAGAGGGCTCTGTGCGTCTGGCAGTCAAACCAAGCCCGTCACCGCGCCGACGCGGCCCCGCCACGAATCTTTCACACAAGCTGCCTAGCATCGCCGCAGCTCCACAGCGCCGCCGCTTCAGGCCCGGCCTTGTGGGCTGGATCGAAGTTCCTGACGGACGACAAAGCAAGCAAGCGAGGTGCGATATGCAGCATGCCATCGAAGTGAATGCGCTGAGCAAGCGCTTTGGCGCGCGCCAGGCCCTGGACCAGGTCAGCCTGCAGGTGAGGCCCGGTGAGATGGTGGCGCTGATCGGCGCCTCGGGCTCGGGCAAATCGACCCTGTTGCGCCACCTGTCCGGCTTTGTGGCGGGCGATGCCAGCTCGGGCGAGCTGCGCGTGATGGGCCAGCTGGTGCAGTCGCGCGGCCGCATCGCGGCCAACATCCGCAGCGTGCGCGCCCAGATCGGCTTTGTCTTCCAGCAGTTCAATCTGGTCGGCCGCATGACGCTGCTGAACAATGTGCTAACCGGCCAATTGCACCGCATCCCGCTGCACCGCAGCCTGCTGCAGTGGTTCACCCGCGAAGAACGCGCAGCCGGCTTGAAAGCGCTGGCCGAGGTTGGTATAGACGACTATGCCTTTCAGCGCGCCTCCACCCTCTCGGGCGGCCAGCAACAGCGCGCCGCCATTGCCCGCGCCCTGGTGCAAGGTGCCAAGGTGGTGCTGGCCGATGAGCCGATTGCCTCGCTGGACCCGGAATCCTCGCGCAAGGTCATGGACATGCTGGCCCGTGTCAACCGCGAGCATGGCTGCACAGTGCTGGTGTCCCTGCACCAGGTCGATGTGGCGCTGCGCTACTGCAAGCGCGTGATCGCCATGCGCGATGGCCGGGTGGTGTTTGACGGCCCCAGCAGCGCCCTCAACCCGGCCTTCCTCAACGAGCTCTACGCCAGCGATGCCGAGGCCCCGGCCCTGCCCAGTGGTCCGGAGAACCTGGACAGCCAGCCCATGCCCCTGCCCGCGGCAACGCCTGAAGCGCAACGGGAGCCCGTGCCTGCGCCCGAGCCCGTTCCGGTAGCGGCCTGAAGCCTCTCGCCCCGCAGCTCGGGCGGGCTCGACCCGCCCGCCCCATTCCACCGTTTTCATTCCTGTTTGTTCATCGGAGATACCCCATGTTCCGCAAACTCCTGCTCGCGTCCTGCACCCTGCTGGCCAGCACCCTGAGCCACGCCCAGGACATCAACTTCGGCATCATCTCGACCGAATCGGCCGCCCACCTGAAGGCCGACTGGGCCCCCATCCTGGCCGATATGGAAGCCAAGACCGGCTACAAGGTCAAAGCCTTCTTCGCCAATGACTACGCCGGCATCATCGAAGCCATGCGCTTCAACAAGGTGCAAATGGCCTGGATGGGCAACAAGTCCGGCATGGAAGCCGTGGACCGCGCCGGCGGCGAAGTGTTCGCCCAAACCAGCTACGCCGACGGTGCCCTGGGCTACCACTCGCTGCTGATCACGCACAAGGAAAGCGGCATCAAGAATGTCGACCAGGTGCTCAAGAGCCCGCGCGAACACAACTACGGCGCCGGCGACCCGCAATCGACCTCGGGCACCTTGGTGCCGGGCTACTACCTCTACGCCCTCAACGGCATCGACCCCAAGACCCACTACAAGTCCAGCCGCGCTGGCAACCACGAATCCAATCTGATGGCCACGGCCGCCAAGCAGGTCGATGTGGCCATCACCAACACCGAGGTGTTCGAGAAGTTCCAGAAGCGCGAGGCCGACAAGGCCAAGACCATCCAGATCCTCTGGAAGTCGCCCCTGATCGCCGCCGACCCCATGGTCTGGCGCGCCGACCTGTCGGCCGAGATGAAGGCCAAGCTCAAGGGATTCTTTCTGGGCTATGGCCGCGGTGAGTCCGAGCAGGCCAAGCGCGAGCTGGCCAACCTGGCCAAGCTGACCTTCGGTGTCTTCAACGAATCCAGCAACAAGCAGCTGGTGCCCTTCCGCCAACTGGAGCTGTTCAAGGACAAGGCCAAGCTGGAGGCTGACGACAAGATGGACGCCGCCACCAAGCAAAGCAAGCTGGCCGAAATCCAGAAGAAGCTGGCTGAGCTGAACGCCCAGCTGGCCTCGGCCAAGTAAGCGCGCCGCCGCCCGCACGCGCACGCCGCCCCTTTTCTCTTGCTGAAACGGCCATGAGCTCACGCCCCACCGCTTCTCTTCCCGCGCAGGCGCCCCACCCGAACCAGCCGCCGCGCGCCCACCTGGGCAGTCTGCTGCTGTGGGGCCTGGGCCTGGGCTTGCTGGCCTGGTCCTGGCGCGGCGCCGACATGCGCCCCGCCGCGCTCTGGGCCGATTCGGCCAATATGGCCAGCTTCGCCAAGGATTTTTTCCCGCCCGACTTCAGCGAGTGGCGCACCTATGTGGCCGAGATGATCGTCACCGTGCAGGTGGCCGTCTGGGGCACGGTGCTGGCAGTCATCTGCGCCGTGCCATTTGGCCTGCTCAGTTCGGCCAATATCGCCCCGGCTTGGCTGCACCAGCCGGTGCGTCGGCTGATGGACTCGGCCCGCGCGATCAATGAGATGGTGTTCGCCATGCTCTTCATCGTGGCGGTGGGTCTGGGGCCGTTTGCCGGCGTGCTGGCCCTGTGGGTGCACACCACGGGCATTCTGGCCAAGCTCTTCTCCGAGGCGGTGGAGTCCATCGACCCGCGCCCAGTTGAAGGCATCCGCGCCACCGGCGCCAATGCGCTGGAAGAAATCGTCTACGGCGTGATCCCGCAGGTCATGCCACTCTGGGTGTCCTACACCCTCTACCGCTTCGAGTCGAATGTGCGCTCGGCCTCGGTCGTGGGCATGGTGGGCGCAGGCGGCATCGGCGTCATCCTCTACGAGGTGATCCGCAGCTTCCAGTACGCACACACCGCCGCGGTGATGCTCATCATCATCGCCTTCGTCACCGGCATCGATCTGATCTCGGCGCGCATCCGCAAGGTGCTGATCTGATGACGAGTTATCACATCGCCGCCCACAATCTGCCGGCGCCGGTCAAGCTGGGCGAGGCGCCCACCCTGGCCCCCGATGCCATCGTGCGCGACAGCCGCTTCGGCCGCTGGTGCGAGGTGGGCGCCAGCACCCGCATCGAACACAGCGTCTTCGGTGACTACAGCTATGTCGGCCACCACGCCGACATCATGGCCGCCGACATCGGCAAGTTCGTCAACATCGCCAATCTGGTGCGCATCAACCCGGGATTTCATCCGGTCGAACGCCCTTGCCTGCACCACATCCTCTACCGCGGCAGCATGTACGGTGAAGGCTTTGGCGAGGACGACGCCGAGCTCTTCCACTGGCGCCGCCTGCAGCGCGTCAGCATCGGCCATGATGTCTGGCTGGG
>JAIXSD010000540.1 GCA_027484885.1 Rubrivivax sp. | reverse complement strand
GACGCCCGCGCCGAGCTGAACCAGGCCCTGGCCGCCGCCCAGGCCCAGCGCAAGAACGTGCTGGTGGTGTTCGGCGCCAACTGGTGCGGTGACTGCTTGGCCCTGGACCGCAAGATGAGCGCCGGCAGCCTGTCGGAGCATGTGGGCAAGCGCCTGGTGGTGCTCAAGGTCAATGTCGGCCGCTTCGACCGCAATGTCGATCTGGCGGCGCAGATCGGCGTGTCGCTCAAGAAGGGCATCCCGGCCGTGGCCGTGCTGGCCAACGACGGCAGTGTGATCAAGGCCACCAATGGCGGTGAGCTGGCTGATGCCCGCAATATGGGCGATGAGGCCGTGCTCAAGGTGCTGGAAGGCCTGCACAGCAAGACCTGACCCCAGGCTGCCCTGAGGCGGCGGCGCGAGAGTCGGGACGGTGCCGTGCTCGCGCCCCGCGGGCCTGTCACCGGCTTGGGGGTCAAGCCTTGCCTGGTGCCTTGTCTTTTGCGCCATGCTCACCTAAGTTGATGCATGGCACGTCCTCCCCGCATCGAGCTCGCTGGCGCTGTGTACCACCTCAGCTCACGCTGCGATGCCGGCGTGCGCGCCTTCGAGGATGACGCCGACCGCCGCAGCCTGCTGGCGCTGATCGCGCAGACCATGCAGCGCTTCGATGCTCAGGTGCTGGCCTACTGCCTGCTGCCCGATCATTTCCATCTGCTGCTGTTCACCCGCCAGGCCAATCTCTCGCGCCTGATGCGCCATCTCAACGGCGTCTACACCCAATACCACAACCGCCGTCATGGCAGCGAGGGGCCGCTGTTTCATGGCCGCTTCAAGGGCGTGCTGGTCGATCGCGAGGTGCATCTGCTGGACGCCTGCCGCTACATCGAGCTCAACCCCTTGCGACTGGGCCTGGTTCGCGAACTGGCCGACTGGCCCTGGTCCAGCTACCGCGCTCATGTGGGCATGGAGCCGGCACCGGCCTGGCTCGATGCCGATGGCCTGCATGCCTATGTGCTGGGCCGCGAGCTGCGCGGCGCCCTAGACCGCCGCCGCGCGGCCGATCGCTATGCCCAGCTGCTGGCCAGCGAGCCCGATCTGGCCTTGTGGCCCGGGCGCTTGCGGCAGCAGATCTTCCTTGGCGATGCGGCCTTTGTGAAGCGCATGCGGGCTGCAGTCCGCGCCGCCGATCAGGCCGAGCGGGCCCAGGCTCGCGCCAAGCCTGCGTCCCAGGGACGGGCCGATCCAGCGTCTCGACTCCAATCCACGACGCGTTCGAGAGCTGCCACCACGGATCGGCCGCCCTGGGCGGAACTGCTCGCGCACAGCAGCTCGCGCGAGCAGGCGCTCTACCGGGCCCACACCGAGGCTGGCTGGAGCATGAGCGCCTTGGCGGCCGAGTTGGGCCTGTCGGTCTCGCGCGTCAGCCGCTTGATCTCGGGCGTGGAGCGCGGGCTGCTGTCGTGACGGCCGCGTGGCGGCTTCTGCGCCCGATCAGACTATCCCCGCCTGCTGTGGATAAGTTCGTGGGCAAGCTGCCCATAGCCATGCCAAGTCATTGATCTGCCAAGTGTTTCCTTGGCGTGCCTCATTTTGCGGCACGGTGGATGGACGCCTGGTGGCGCCTGGCTCAGCGGCCTTCTGCCACCTGCTTGAGCCGGGCCAGGCCGGCCTCGAAGTCCGCGCCGACCATGCCGTCGGCGAACAAGGCCATCCAGCGGAACAAGGGGTTCTTGCCCATGTCACCGTCCATGGTCCAGGTCAGCTCGGTGCCGCCTTCTCGGGCCTGCATGCGCAGCTCGCCGCGCGAGGTGGTGCCGAAGTCAGGAAAGTAGAGCGCATAGGCCACGCGCCGGCCCGGCTCGGCGGCAGTGAAGCTCATGGTGCCGTCGCCTTCGGTCTTGCTCTTCCAGGCCCAGACTGCGCCGGTGCCGGATTCCGGGCCGCTGTACTCGATCTGCATGGCCGGGTCGCGTTGGTTCCAGACACTCCAGAGCTTCCATTGCCGCGGGTTGGCCACCAAGGCGTACACCGCTTCGGGGCTGGCCTGGATCTGCACCGTCCGGCTGACCTGGAACTTGGGCGACAACAGCAAGCCGCCAAGTAGCAGGCCGGCCAACAGCGCGAGCAGGGCGAGCGCGATGAACTTCAGGGCTTTCATGGCAGAGGCTCCTTGGCAAGCCCGAGGCGGGCGGAACGAAGAAAAGCAAAAGGGCGCGGCACGGAAGTGCAGCGCCCTTGCGGGGATGGTGGCGGTGTGCGCCTCAGTGGGTGAGTGCCTGGCGAGGCGCGGCCAGCTCGGCATCCACCCAGGCTTCCTGGCTCAGTTCACGCGCGGCCGACAGCTGTTGGCAAAGCTCGAACACGCCCAAGCTGTCAGCGCCTTCCGCCTCGGGTACGGGGGCGCTGCTGATATCGGCAGGCAGATCGGCCAGTGCGCCCAGCAACTGGAACAGCAGTTCCAGCGTCGGTTCGCCGTCGGCCTCCATCTGGCGCGCCAGACCGAGGCTGCGGCAGAGGTACCAGCAGGCGCTGGCGGCGTCATCGCATTGGGCTTGGTACAGGGCCTGGGTTTCCAGGGCTTCGGCACGCGCGTTCTGTTCTTCACGCGCCTGGATCTCGTCCAGGGTCTGCCAGGAACTGTCGATCAAGAGGGCCTCATCGGCAAGAGAACTGGCCGAGTCGGCCGGGCCGTCGGCCAGACGTCGTGCGGATGCTGCGAGATTGCGCGCCATGATGTGCCCTTTGAGACTGCTGAAGGAACCTGTTGCGAAATCCTAGGCGCTGGGCCCGGGCGGCGCGCCCCCGCAGACGGGGGTGAAGCGCCGGGCCGGGCTGGGCCTGCGTGCGATTATCACGCCCGCTCGGCCGATCTCAGCGTTTCTTGAGCGGCCGGCTCCAGCCGGCGATGGCCACCTGTTTGCCGCGCGCCACACTCAGCTCGCCGGCCGCCACCGGCTTGGTGATGGTGGAGCCGCCGCCGATGGTGGCGCCGGCACCGATCTCGACCGGCGCGATCAGCACGCAGTTGCTGCCCACATGCACGTCGGCACCGATCACCGTGCGGTGCTTGTTGGCGCCGTCGTAATTGGCGGTGATGGAGCCGGCGCCGTAGTTGACGCGCTCGCCCACAGTGGCGTCACCAAGGTAGGCCAGATGGTTGGCTTTGGCGCCCTTGGCCAAAGTCGAGTTCTTGACCTCGACGAAGTTGCCGATATGGACCTCGTCGCCGAGGTCCGCGCCCGGGCGCAGGCGCGCGAAAGGGCCGATCAGGGCACCGGCGCCGACCTGGGCGCCGCCGGCCTTCTCGCCGTCGATGTGGGTGAACTCATGGATGCGGGTGCCGGCGCCGATGCTGGCATTGCGGATCACGCAGTTGGCGCCGATGCGAACGTTGTCGCCCAGCACCACCGTGCCTTCGAACACGCAGTTGACGTCGATCTCCACGTCCTGGCCGCACTGGAGCGAGCCGCGCACATCGAAGCGGCGCGGATCGGCCAGGCGCACACCGGCCTCCAGCAGGGTTTCGGCCTGCTCGAGCTGGTAGCGGCGCTCCAGGTCGGCCAGCTGCACGGGGCTGTTGACGCCCAGCACCTCGGTCTCGTTCGGTGCGGCAATGCCCAGCACCGGTACGCCCTCGGCCACGGCCATGGCGACGATGTCGGTCAGGTAGTACTCGCCCTGGGCGTTTTCGTTCTTGAGCTGGCTGACCCAGCGCTTGAGCGCGCCGGTGGGCGCGGCCATCATGCCGGTGTAACCCTCGCGGATGGCGCGTTGCTCGGTGCTGGCGTCCTTGTGCTCGACGATGGCCAGCACATTGCCGTCTGCCTGGCCACCTTGGCGCACGATGCGGCCATAGCCGCTCGGGTCGCTCAGGTGGATGGTCAGCAGCACCAGGGCGCGGCCGGCACAGGCTTCAACCAGGGCTTGGGCGGTGGCTTGCTTGATCAGGGGTACATCGCCGTTCAGGATCAGGGTCGTGCCCTCGTCCTCGGGCAGGGCCGGCACAGCCTGCTGGATGGCGTGGCCGGTGCCCAGCTGCGGCATCTGGCGCACGAACTGCACGCCGGGACCGGCGACGGAGGCTTCCACCGCGTCCGCGCCATGGCCGGTGATGACGACATTGCGCTGGGCTTGCAGGCCCTGTGTCATGTCCAGCACGTGGCGCAAGAGCGAGCGGCCGGCCAGCTTGTGCAAGACCTTGGGCAAGGCCGATTTCATGCGGGTGCCCTTGCCCGCGGCCATGATGACAATGTTCAGCGCCATGTGAATGCAAGCGGGGCGGTGACCGCCCCGTGAGTTTTCGATGAAGCGCTGATTATCAGCCGGCCTGCATGACAGCCCGCTGCGGGCTTGCCATGAGTTCAGCCGGGCTTATCGAGTGGCTTGCACCACCACGCGGTGCGGCTCGGGTCGCACCTTGGGGAAGTCGCTCAGCGCGGCTTCGAACAGGGCGCCAGCCAGCTCGCTGGGGCCCTGGGTCATGCCTTCGTTGCTGGCGCGGGCTTCGTAGAGGGGTTCGGCGGTCTGGCGGTCACGCAGCAGCACGGCGACCGAGCGGTCGTAGCGGCGGTCCAGCATGTCCGAGGGGTGGTAGAAGCCGATGCGGCCCAGGCCGCCGTAGCGCCAGTGGGCATAGCTGCCCTGCCAGCGCCACCACAGCGGGTCGTCCCAGGGCGCGCGCTCCTGCGGATCCACCCGCATGCCCAAGGACACCAGCACATCGGCGCTCTTGGCGTCGGCGGCTTCGGTGAAACCGGCCTTGAGCAGGGCCGCGCGCGCTGCGGCTTCGATGCGGGCCTGGGCCTCAGCCACAGCGCCCGCCTGCG
>JAIXSD010000237.1 GCA_027484885.1 Rubrivivax sp. | reverse complement strand
CCCACCCGTCCCATGCGAGGCAGCTTCATCGTCCCGCGCATGATCAGCCTCGTTGGCCGCGGCGGCGGGTGAGCAGGCCCATCAGTCCCAGGCCCAGCGAGAACATGGCCCAGCTCTGAGCCTCGGGCACTGGCGCGGCCACGCTCAGGGTGGCGCTGAGGCCAAAAGTCTTGGCCAGATCGGGGTTGCTGGGGTTCTGGGCCCAGTAGTCGGCGCCGCCGATCATCACGGTGTAGTCGCCGGCCGCCAGGGCAAAGCTGGCGCTCACAAAGCCATCGGCCACGCCGTCACCGACCACGTTGGGATTGGCATTGCTGAAGTTGGCCGCGCTGCCGTCGACGGCATAGCCGCGGAAGGCAAAGCTGCTCAGCTCAGCCGCATAACTGGCATTGCCATCGTTGCCGATCTTCCAGTCGCCAGTGGCCACCCAGGCGCCTTCCTTGGCTTCGCCGGGCAGGCTGGCGAGGTAGGCGGTGCTGATGGCCGAGAAGTCATGGTCGGCCGATTGCGGCGCGAGGTGGGCCAGGCCTTGATAGATGGAGAAGCCCGGCAGCAGGCCGCCGATGCTGGTCGACGTGGCATCGGCCTTGGCGGCCACGCTCAGCGTGATGGTGGCGGCGTTGTCGAGGTGAAAACGGAAGGCGCGCGCCTTGTGGCTGTCGCCAAAGTTGAAGTCGGTGGCATCCGCCCAGCCATAGTTCCCGCTGACGGCCTGGTTGGCAATGGTCATGCTCTGGCTGGCCAGGCCGCTGAAGCTGCCGAAGTCACGGCCGCCATAGCCCAGGTGGGCTTGGGCACTGCCGGCGGCGAGCAAGCCCAGGGCCAGCTGCCAGGGTTTGATTGCGGTCTGGGCGTGAAAGGTGTTGGTGGTCTTCATGTCGATGTCTCGGAATGCCTCGGGGAGGCGTGGGTGTCGATCCGCCTACGTCTTCAACGCGGGCATGCGGCGGCGCTTCTGCGCGAGCGCAGAGGCATCAGCCCTCGGTGAGGGCGAGGTTGGGGGTGAGAACGCTCAGATACGCAGCAGCTGCGCAGGCCGGCCCAGCGAGGCCCTCGGGCGCCGCCCGTGCTCAGTTGGGATCGCTGTGCCCAAACGCGCAGGGGCGCTGGGGCAGGTGGACGGGCCGAGCAAGAAGCTGTGCTGAGGATGGACCAGGAACCCATCGACCGCAGGAGCAGCCCGACCCGATGGCCACGGGCCGGCCGCTCAGGTTGCAGCGGTGTTTAGGCTCACAACAAGCCGCCAGAACGGCGGGCTTGGGCGTGCGTGCACTGGAGCGCTTAGGCGCTCAGCGGTGGGGCACGTGATTGCGCCGGGCTCCAGGCATGGAGGCGGCGCGGGGCTTGCAGGAAGAGCTCGGGCACTTCATGGCCGAGTTCCGCCGGCAAATTCAGGACGGAGGCGACGCTGGGCAGGGCCGGCGCGCTGTTCTGGAGTGAGCAGTAATCGCAATGCTCCCAGACCGAGAGCAGGCTCGGCGCTTCGGGCTCGCCCTCGGGCGCCTGCGAGGCGACCGAACTGGCGGCCGCGCTGCTGTCACTGCTCTTGGACAGAGCAATCCAACGCGAGCCTTGGGCCGAGCAGATCTCGATCCAGCCTTGGGCGCTGAGATTGGCATTGAGTGCACGCGACACCATGGGCATCAAGACCAAAGCCAACATGGCGACGAGCGCAATCCATGTGCTCAGGCGTTGTTGGGCGTGGTGGCGTGACATAAGTCGCGGATGTTAACTGCAAACCTCGTCGGTGTGCCAGATGCTGCCGTGTTGGCACAGGCTTACATCCCCATGCATTCAGGGGGGGGCAAGCACTTGGTAGGACGTCCAGTGGCCTAGTTTGGCTTCGTGCGCGGCTGCTGGACCCACACCTGCACACGGGCCTCGCCGGCACGTTCGAAGCGCAGCACGGCGTCGAAACGATCGCCCGCCTGCAGCGGCCGCTCCAGGCCTTGCAGGCGCAGGCAGGCTTGCTGGTCATGCCGCCAGGCCTGCTTGCTACCGGCGGCCAGTGGCAGAGGTAAGGTCTGACCCTCGGGGGCCAGCACCGTGCGCACACCGGCCACGCTGACCGACAGCAGCCGGTCGGCTGCCTCACCCACATTGCGAATCTCGCGCAGGCAGAGCTGGCCTTGATCGCCGACGGATGGGGTGGCGTAGGGGTGATCCAGGCGCAAGGCGCCGGCGCGGAAATCGTGGGCGGCTGCCCCGCCAGCCAGCAGGGCAAGATTGAGCGCGACCAGACCGGCTGCGCGTGGGCTGCGCGCCATCAATGCTTGTGGCCGTCGTGGCCGGCAGCAGCAGCCGGCTTGGTGCCGGCTTGTGCCTGGGCCTTAATGTCCACGGTTTCGCGCTTCTTGTCACGGCCCTCGAAGACCAGTGACAGATCCACTTGCTCGCCGGCGGGCAGGGCTTTCTTCAGGTCCATCAGCATTATGTGATAGCCGCCGGGCTTGAGCTCAACGCTCTTGCCGGCAGGCAGATCCAGGCCGTCCACGGCACGCATCTTCATGGTGCTGCCTTCCATCTTCATCTCATGGACTTCCACGATGCCGGCGACCGAAGAGCGCACCTCGACCAGGCGGCTGTCGGTCTTGGCCTTCAGTTGCAGAAAGGCGCCGGTGGCCTTTTGGTTGGCGACCGTGGCGCGCACCCAGGCTTGGCTGACTTCCACCTGAGCCCAGGCCTGGGCGGCGCCCAGCAAGCTCAGGGCGGAGGCAATGAGGGTGGCGCGCAAGGACTTCTTCATCATGGGGTGACTCGCAATTTTCAGGTTGAGAAAGAATGGCTCGCAGATTCTAGGAGGAGCATTGAGCCGCTGCTTGATGTGGGGCAAGGCGGGCGGTTGGCGGACGGTTGATGGGCAGGCCTCAGGCGCTGTTCAGCCACTCCGCCGATTGGCCCAGCAGGCCATAACGCCGCATGACCTCGCGCCACTGGCTGTCGCTGCCCATGGTCTGGACCAGGTGCAGCAGCCGCTCGCGCAGCGCCTCGGGCAGATCGCGCGACAGCATCAGGTGGCGCTGGTAGCGCATGCGGGCCTGGTCGGCGACATGGATCTGTTCATCGAAGCCGGGCAGGCGTTGGCGCCACCAGGCCAGGCCGCTGCGCGAGAGGAACACCAGGTCCACCCGGCCTTCCAGGAGGCGGCGCAAGTTCGCTTCCTGGGTGAAGGAATCCAGACGTTGCAACTCGCCGCGGGCGACCATGGGGTCGGCGTCGGTGTAGACATGGCCGTAAATGCCGCCGAGCTTGCGGCCGCGCAGCGAGGCCGTGCCGTTGAATTCGATGGGCTGGCGTTTGAGCGAGAGCACCAGGTCCTCGTCGTTCATCACGGGGGCTGACCAGACCAGGGCTTGGGCCTGCTCCGGCGTGGGGAACCAGGCCGGCGAAACCCAGGGCACCAGGCCGGTCCACTGCGCTTGTCGCACCTGGGCATCGACGCGCCGGCGCGGCAGCAGCTCGAGCTCCACACTCTCAAGCAGGCCCTCGGCCCGCTGTTGCAGCCAGGCGGCCAGCTCGAAGCTCAGGCCTTGCTGGGGCCCGGTCACGAAGGGCGGGTAGTCGTAATAGCTGATCAGCTTGAGCGGGCCGGCCGGGCGGCCCGCCACCGTGCGTGTCGCACCCAGGGCCATGGCCGCGCCCCGGGGCCCAAGGCATGCGCCCAGAGCCAGGGCGGGAAGCAGCAGTCGAGCGTGGCGCGGGTCCAAGGCGGCAGGGCTTCGCAATCGGTTGCAAGGCCCCCAGTGTGGCATGAAGCGAGCTGGGTTTGGAGTCAGCCGTGCCAGAGCTGTTGCTCAGGCGCTCAGCAGGTCCAGCAGGCTGCGCGCGATCACCTGGGTGGCACGGCGCAGGTCTTCGAGCTGCAGATGCTCGTCGGCCCGCTTGGCATTGCTCTCCAGCACGGTGCGCGGTCCGGCGCCGTAGATGGCGGCCGGAATGCCATGTTCGCCGTAGAGCCGCACATCGGTGTAGAGCGGCGTGCCCGAGGTAGGGATGGGCTCGCCGAACACGGCCTCGCCATGTTTCTGAAGGGCCGCGACCAGCGGCTTGTTGCCAGCCTGGGGCTTGAGCGAGCGGGACAGCAGCAGGCGCTTGATCTCCACCGTCACGCCGGCGGCATGGCCGCCGCAGCGGGCCGCGGCGCCGCGGATCAGCTCGCGCAGATTCGCTTCCACGGCCACCGGGTCTTCCTCCGGAATCATGCGTCGGTCGAGCTTGAACACCACGCGGCCGGGCACGACATTGGTGTTGCTGCCGCCCTCGATGCGGCCGACGTTGAGGTAGGGGTGGGTGATGCCGGGCACCTCGGAGCTGACCTTCTGGTACAGCTCGTTCTGGGCGTAGAGCACTTGCAGAATCGCCACCGCGCCTTGCAGCGCATCGATGCCGGTGCTGGGGTAGGCGGCATGCGAGGCGCGGCCGTGTACCGTCACCTCCAGCTGCAGGCAGCCGTTGTGCGCCGTCACCACCTGGTAGCTGAAGCCGGCGGCCAGCAGCAAGTCGGGCTTGCTGAGGCCTTGCTTGAGCAGCCAGCCCGGGCCCAGCTCGCCGCCGAATTCTTCGTCGTAGGTGAAATGCAGCTCCAGGCCACCGCGCAAGGCCACGGCGCCCTCAAGCTGCAGTGCCTCCAGCGCGCGCAGGGCGAAGGTGTAGCTGGCGAAATCGCTCTTGCTCACGGCGGCGGCGCGGCCATACAGGCGGCCATCGACGATCTCTCCGCTGTAGGGCCCATGGCTCCAGCCCTCGCCGGGCGGCACCACATCGCCGTGGGCATTGAGCGCCACCACGGGGCCGCCTTCGCCGTTATTGGGACCATAGCGCCTGCGCACGATCAGGTTGGTGATGCTCTCCATGCCCTGGGCCTGCACCAGCTCGGCGGGCACGGCGTGTTTCTCTGCGGTCAAGCCCATGGCCGCCAGCAGCTCGGCGGTGCGCTCGGCATGGGGCGCGTTATTACCCGGCGGCGTGTCGGTGGGAACCTGCACCAGGGCTTGCAGATAGCGCACTTCCTCGTCGAAATGGGCGTCGATCCAAGCGTCGAGCTTGGCGTAGTTCTGGGCAGCCTGTGTCATGGGGTGTGTCATGGCGTGTGGCCCTCCGCGGCCAAATGATCGAGCAGGTGGGTAAAGGCCTGGGCTGCCAGTTCGATGTCGTCGTTGTTGGTCGACTCCAGCGGGTTGTGGCTGATGCCCTCGTTCTGGCCGCGCACAAACAGCATGGCTTGGGGCATGCGCTCATGCAGCTTCATCGCGTCATGGCCGGCGCCCGAGGGCAAATGGAAGACCCGGCAGCCGGTGGCGGCCACGGCGCGTTCCCAGCGGGCTTGCCAGCTCGGGTCGCTGGGCGCGGCATTGGCGGCCAGGGTGGGCTGCAGCGTAAAGCTCAGGCCGCGGCGCTCGCAGATGCGGATCAGCGCCTCGCGCACCTCGGCGTCCAGCGCGTCGCGGGCGGCGTCGCTGGGCGCGCGCAGGTCCAGGCTGAACTGGCAGCGGCCGGGGATCACATTGATGGAACCGGCCGGCACTTGCAGCTGACCCACGGTGCCCACCGTGCCCTCGCCGGCAGCCGCCCGCTGCTCGACAACCAGCAGCAGCTCGGCCACCGCGGCGGCCGCATCGCGCCGCTGGCCCATGGGCGTGGTGCCGGCATGCGCCGCCTGACCGATCACCTCGCCCAAGTAGCGCCGGCTGCCATTGATGGACGTGACCACGCCCAAGGCCAGGTCTTGCCCATGCAGCACCGGGCCTTGTTCGATATGCACCTCGACAAAGCCGAGGTAGCGGGCGGGGTCGCGTGCCAGCGCCGTGATGGCCTCCATCGTGCCGGGCAGACCGGCGGCCTGCATGGCGGCGCGCATGGAGATGCCCTCGCGGTCTTG